>JAJRCO010000365.1 GCA_028678905.1 Methanomicrobiales archaeon | reverse complement strand
ATATGATACACTGTTCTATCAGGGGGGTCCTGGACTCGAGGGTGGCATGAGGATCTTCTATAAAGCCGCCACTGCTGCAATATTGAATTCATGTGCGGACATAGACGCTTACAGCTATGATGACTATTTGGAGGTTGCTCAACCAGCGTTCGAGGAGAATACCAGGGGCGCATTCATCCATGCCGAAACAATATTGGATGCATGGAACAACCTTGGCTGCCCTCTAAATTAGACTTCTTTCTCACAATTTTTTCTATGTTAGATAATGATGAAAAAAACTCCTCATTCTGACCTTCTTCCGGATCTGCGAGTATTTTCCTACCATTCCTTTCGATAATCGCCAGAAAAGCCTGCGCACAGTACCTTTACTGTTCACAGAATCTTCGAAGAGATCTCTCCCGGATCGTAGGCAATTCACCTCTAAATAATTCAAATAGTTTCTGGTCGGTTACGTCGGATATAGTCTTGCAAACATATATATAGTACTTATAACTATTTTTACTATGCCCGCGTTTCCAGGAGATGATCGAGCATGGCGAGTCGAGGAATTCTCGTTTCACGACAGGTGTACTCAAAAAATTCACCGGTTCATTTACCCCCATCCACCGATTATTTCGAGGTGGTTAATAGATCTGAGGCCTTAAAAGAGATCGATGATAGGGTTACCAGAGCGATGCTCTGGTGGGATCCTTATAGTAACAACCATGAGATAGACCTGTTCGCGTAATTGAAAGGGCATGTCAACGATATAGACCCTGACTAACCGTGATTCAAGAAGGTCAATAGAGAACCCTTTTTTGATGATGGTGATCTTCAGGTTCGTAACTCATATTTGAAGTATCTTTTTTTATACCGCATTCTTATCAAGAAAAGAGTCGATAAATTCTAATGGTTCATCGGGGGTTTGCGATTCCGGTCTAATCCTGATTCTCCGTCGATGCATGGCAAATCCTTAAGAGAAGGAAAATGACATCGTATTAGTTGCCCAAGGGGATTGGGCAGGTTATCATCCATGCGGTCAGAATGGATTCATCCCGATAAAGTAAAATTCTATACGGGCGGTAAGAAAAAAAGCGTTCCCGAATCAGATTATTCTATCGAAGAGGCAGAATTTTCCCTCCGGGCGGGAAAACAGGTGAAGTGACCTCTCCAGTTGTATTTTTTTCACACCGAATACACGGATCTTCTTGTTTTATCTCGAACATTTTGTACTCGCGATTCTTTGTTCCTCTCCGAAACGGGGAGGAGGTACAGAACCATTCAGATAAATTCACAGGATCACAATAAAGAGATTTTCCAAAGGGAATAATAGAAAAAAAATTTTAAATTAATTTTTCGTCGTTTTCTATAGGGTTATATTTATAATCTAACATCCTTTTTGATAAAAAGATATAAATATTATGATATTATACTTCAAGTACGCATTAAGGGGTCCGGGGAACTACTGCACAAGGCGATAACACCTTTCCTCCCCCCGCCCCTTGGTGTGAATGCAGGACGGAGTATGGAAGAATGGTAAAATCTGAGTGGATTCATCCCGACAGATTGAGGTTTTATCAGAGAAGAGACAAGCCGTGCACCTCTCAGAAAGAAGCCGAAATACCCCCAACCAAAAAAATGCCAAAAGACGAATAGCCCTGGACTCTATTTTATCGTTCTCTGGCCGTAATGGGGTATCGATATGGCTAACAAAAGGTCAGGGCACTTCATTTCAGTAAACGTTAGTGATCTAGGTCATTCGATTAAGTCAGGAAAGCGATCGGCATCTGCACTCACACCATTACACCAGCATCATTTATCTATGTTCTATTGGTTTTTTCATCGCTCATATGTCCAACCTACACTGTTGAGCTGTATGGACATTGAACTCCTATCCATCGTTGCGTTGTATCCTCCCCTTCTGAGTTCATTCATCGAAAGCTCCAGCCAGTGGCCAAAGGAGCCGGAGACCCGGTAGTCGGGATCCAGGGAAGACACATCGCTATACCCCAATTTCTGTGCTTCTGGAATCAGGATGGAGCGTGCCGCCCATGCATCGAGTGCCACGGGGTCGGTGCTCGCTGCAATCGTATTCACCCGCGTCGCTTCCTCATACGGTGTCGACGGACCACCGTGGATATAGGCGTTCACCCAGATCGCATCCATGATCGTGATTACCGGGAAGCGGGTCTCTACCATCTCCGTTCCCATCCCACCCTCATCGACGGTGTTATGACTTGAATACCCGCGCCGGATCGTGAGTGCTTCGGACACGACACCCATGTAATGCTTTACCGCCCCGGAAACATCGTAATTGTGATGGCTCTTCAATACGGGAACGTTGATGATTTTGAGTCTGGTACTGTCATAGGTCCCCGTTGTCGAATCCCAGATCCCTTTTTTCAGGCTAATGGATGTACCATACCGGGAAGTAAACTTGGGATACGAGACCAGGAGGCCCGTCCTGGCATGATGACTGGTACCGACCACGTAGCCGTCTTTGGTATCCCCTGCATCGTACTCTTTTACCGTCTTTGTAGTGATCGTATCCCAGAGGTAGGTGGAGACGCGGTAACTGCCCGCAAACGAGTTCGCTACATCCTCAAACGACTGGGT
>JAJRCO010000130.1 GCA_028678905.1 Methanomicrobiales archaeon | reverse complement strand
TCGATATCAACCCCCTTGCTGATCAGTATGGCGAGATAGATCCTGACCTGATCAATTTCGGCTGCTTCTATCTCGATCAGGACTTTGGGGATTTCGACTATTATTTCGTTCCCGGGGCCCAATATCGGTTCCTTTTTTGCTTCGATGAATCTCATCCGACTCCTCCTTGACGGCAACGCCAGCGGCGCGGAGTTTTTTTCAATTCCTTAATTCGTAATTGAAGCCTCTGGTTCGCTCTCCACCACATATCTGCTGCTTTCTTCCACTCGTCCCTGTCTTTTTTTAATCCTTCAACCTGATATTTGAGGTGGGCGTTCTCTGCTCTAACTTCTCCAATGCGGCGGGCGGCTTCTGCCAAAACTTTATCAACTTTCATTCTCCTCGCCCCCCCCTGCTTTTGACCCTATGCGGCCAGCGCCCGAGCGCCAGGCCCAGGATCCAAGGCGCAGCCTTGCGCCAGCGGATCCCTGAATCGAAAAGCAGCCAGAGGAAGAAACCCCTCAAAGGCGGCGGTTAGGCCCGGGGACTTCAGGCGGCGGATCTTCGCGCGGAGCCCGCGTTCCAAGGGCGTTTTCCCCCACCTGAACCGGAGGGGAGGAGAACCAATCCTTGTAGCGCTCGCGGAGATTCTTTTCGGTTTGCTCCGGGTTCTCCATGTAGGCGTGCAGGGTGTTCAGGAAGTATTGAATATCCTCTTGCCGGAAGACAAAGCGCACGCATCCGACCTCGACGATGATCCCGTTGACGACGGGCCAGATCTTGATCTCATAAAACCTACGCATGAAAACCTCCTATCCAAGATTTGAGAAGAGGATCCTGGGGGCCAGCGCTGACCGTCAAAGCAGCGTGCGCGGTGGCCTGAATCTTACAGCCCCCAGAATCCGGGCGTGCCTTTAAGAGCCTGACCGAGAGCAAAGCCTGACAAGACACCATTCCTTCACCGCGCATGATCCGACCACGAGAAAAAGAGGAACGAACCCGAAGGTAGCGGGGGCGGGAATTGCACCCGCGATCTCCTGGGTATGAGCCAGGCGTCTTACTGCTCGACCGCCCCGCGAAAGAACGGGTGTTCGCCGGGGTGCTAGCTGGACTTGGCCGGAGCTCCGCTACCCGCCCCGCATCAGTAGCCAGGAAGGGGGCTTGGCCTGTGCGAACACCCGTATAGGTCATTCTGTGTCCTGAACCTTATCCCAAAATTCTTTTATTGCGACCACCGGCCGGTCAATAGCGGCTGCAATTCTAGCGGGCTCTATGGCATCCTCCAAGAGCTGAAGGATCAGCAGCCGCTTTATAACCCGCATCTCACCGACGACGGTTGATTCCTCGTCTATCATGCTTTGATCTTCTCGACCTTGACGATCTTCTCGAAATTGATCTTGCGGGGCGGCGCGGCGGCCTTGGCCGTCTCTTTGGGGGCGGGCGCATCGGAGGCCTTGGGCTTCTCGGGCGTCTTGGCCTCTTTTTTCTCCGTGGCCGTGATGGCCCGCTTCAGCTTCGAGATCCTTTCCTCAAGGACCTCGATCTTGCCGTCCGCCCG
>JAJRCO010000062.1 GCA_028678905.1 Methanomicrobiales archaeon | reverse complement strand
GGATAATGTAGGTGGCAAAAGATACGAAAAACCCTCTGAACCTTCAAGAAATCGGGGGGGTCTTCTGAGGAGGCACGTGGGGACGAAATGAAAAGCGGCACCGGGTCGGAGGAGACGGTGCCGCTTTGCGTTCAATCAGGGCAAGCCGGGGGAAGCTTTCCCTGACCGTGTTCAGCGCTCTGCCGAAGTGTCTACCGGATGCTCCCGTTTGAGGATTTTCCAGATCGTCCGCTCGGAGAGATTGATGTTATACTTCTGGGCCATGTAGACCCTCAGGCGCCGCTGACCGAAACCGGTCTGCTGCTTGGCCTGTTTCAGCAGCTCAACCTCCTCCTTCGGCGTGGCCCTGGGGAAATGATGCGGCCGCCGAGAGCGATCGTCAAGCGAATTGGATTTCCCGCTGGACTCCTTGTATCGCTTCAGCCACTTGTAAAACGTCTTCCTGCTGATCGCGAATCTCCTGCAAACCTCCATCGCGCTCCCTGTTTCCTCGTAACACATCATCCAGGCGAGCCGGGGAGTGAGAGCAGAATTCTGCATGGAGTCCGGCCTCTTCCCGTCATCCCTTCCTTCGAAGGGATCTCCCGCCGCTGCCGGAAATGCTGCTGTATCCATCTTGTCTCCTGTCATGTGACCTGTCGCCCGTAACCGATCAATGTCGCCCGGTGCAATTGCGCCGGACTGTCACCGATCACGCCGCCGCAGTACTGTTGTTTCGGGCGGTCCCCCGTTCGGTGGAACTGAACTCTCCACCGCGTTCCGGGTTTCCCGTTAACCCCCGCCGAATCGGTCAGGTAGAGGCTCTTCCCTCAATTCCGGGTTGAAGCCGCTCGCCGAATTCCCGAAGGTTCGCCGTTCAATCCGCCGATTATCCTTCATTCGGTGTGCCAGTTTTGGCCCGGATTCGAAGGGAGAGGGGTGACATCTGTGAAATCCCAAAACTCTTTAAGTCACAACAAGTTGGAAGATCAAAACGGAGGGAGTGAGGAAGTCGGAACCTCTGCCGGGGCCCGCTCACCGGAACCCATTGTACATTTTACACCCTAATCGGCCATTTCACGCGT
>JAJRCO010000315.1 GCA_028678905.1 Methanomicrobiales archaeon | reverse complement strand
GTCCGATCCCGGGGATTGAAGATAGTGGCGGCGACGTTCTTCATTCTCGGCGCGATTCTTTATGTCGATGGCCATGGGATCCATTTGCCATCGAACTCGGTGTCCAGGTTGATGGAGCCGGGCACACCTGTTTATAAAGCCGCCTATCTTTTTGATGAAGTGATCAGCCACTATATATGGGATGCCGGGGTGACCTTGATCTCGGTCGGACTTATTCTCTTGGCCTCGACGATTTCTTTCCCCTCTGCTGCCAAGGGAAATTACTTTTTGGTCTATCTGAGCGCGGCGGCCTATGGTTTTACCTATACCTGCAACGGAATCGAGGGACAAACCGTCCTTCTAACGTTTCCTGCCGCCATAATCGGGACCCTGGCGGCATTCATTTTTTATCTCCGAGGGAAAAAAACAGGCCAGGATAGCCCCGTCCTCCTCTTTTTTTCCCTGGCCTACTCGGTCAGCGTAATCCTTTTCGGCTACTGGGGGATTTCCCACCCCGGCTTCCCAGAATTCAGCGCCATCGGCTGGATCGATTGATACGGATCGACCCTAGCTCCCCGCTTTTTTACAGGGGATCCATATTTCGGTCTTTAATTTTTCCGGCCGAACGCTGGAGGGATCCGCATCCTGATACCACTCTATCATCGGCCCGATGGCCGAGTAGCCGTTGGCGTTGATCCAGTCCATGATCTTATTGATGGTTTCAATGGTCTTGTCATAAGGCCCGACATGGAGGCAGATAGCGGCTGTCGTATAGCTCCATTTTTTCAATTCCAGGGGTTCTAGGACCAAGGCTTGGGGCGTCACCGGGAAACCGAGTTCCCATTGCATATCCTCGGCCTTCGTGAGTCCGGGGCTATTGTAATATATTCCGAGCATGGGGCCCATGGGCGGAAGGAGATTTTGGAGCTGCATATTCTGCATGAGGGTCCCGACAACTTCCTTCATATCTTCGATCGGACCCTTGTGAGTTACGCAGGCGTAGAAGAACGGTTCGATTTTTTCTCGAACCTTCACAGTCGTGGTCGCCTCGGTTTGTTGGGTTTGGGCTGAGATCAAAGCCGCAGTGGCGATCAAAATGGCCGCCAGAGAAATCGCTTTCATTTTTCTCATCAATGTTCTCCTCTTATGATTTAGTCGTTTTTCCCCCGTCCGGCAATACCCCAATTTTCCAAATTCTTAATTTGCCGGTCATCGGTCTGGTCGATCTGAAATGGAGAAATGGAAATGTACGCGTTCTGGACTGCCCAGATATCAGTCTTCTCGGGCGCCCGGTCGACGTCTT
>JAJRCO010000010.1 GCA_028678905.1 Methanomicrobiales archaeon | reverse complement strand
TAGTTAGGTAGGGAATACGTTAAATTATTTGGATTTCCGTCCAGCCAGGGTAGAAAGCCTTTCTATCGTAATTGCTGCTTCGGTACGTACCCCTTCGTCCTCGTCATGATCCCGGACCTGAGCGATCAACGGAAGCGTCTCTACATCGCCCAACCGCCCCAGCACCCGGCATACGAGTGCCCGCACCGGTGCATCTTTTACGTTCCGGAGGATTTCCAGGAGTGGGGCCACCGCCCGGGCACCCTGATCAAAGAACGCGTCCTCCAGGGAGGAAAGGAGCTCTTCACCCGGAGTTCGCTCCAGGATTCCGACGAGCACTTTCAGGCCGGGATCTCCCCGCAGTCCGAAAGCCCGGATCGCACCGGACCGGATGAGGGGGTCTTCATTTTCTGCTGCCCGGGCGAGAGGATCCACTACATCTTCGCCAAACCCAGCGAGGGCCACGATGGCTCTTCCCCGGACATAACGATCTGCGTCGGTGAGAATATTGATGAGGGCCGGAATTGCATCCTTTTCACCGCTAGACCCGAGCGTAAGGGTTGCCCGCCAGCGGATATCAGCAGAGGAGTCGTGAATGGCATGGAGTAGGAAAGGAAGAGCGGGGCTCCCAAGCCTTCCCAGCGCCTCTGCTGCCTTCCACCGGACCCCGCAATCGGGGTCTCGCAGGGCTTGAGCCAGCCTTTCTGCAGCCGCAGGATCACCCAGGGTCCCGAGCGCATCCACGGCCTGGTAACGGACCTCTGGATTGGTATGATCCAGGGTGCGAAGAAGTCCCGCGAGATCGCCCTGCCCCCGCATCCTCTCCACATCCATGTTCAGCCCGAGGGACATGCGGACTCCATCGAAGGTAGAAAGAATTCTCGCCCGGGGGGTGGACACCCGCTCTGCGTAGCTAGACAGGTACTGAAGAGACACCCGGTCGTCCCGCCGGATCCGTCCGGCTACCAGGCCCACCAGGGCTGCGACCAGCACAAAGCTTCCAGCCCGGGCAATCACCGAGAATTCCAGCCCGCCGGTACTCACATATTCCACCCCTAGATGAAGGAACCCGAGGTACAAGGCAGGAAGAAGAGTTTTCCGTGGATACCACAGCCCACCTAGGACGATCGGGACATAGAAAAAGTGAGTGTACACAATGCTGATGCGAAGTAGGAGTCCCATGTAGAAGGCCAGAATCGTGCAGATTAACAGCAGTCCGATCAATACGAGAGACCGGGGAGTGGTGACGGGCGACATGACGAGAATGCGATAAGAAGGATTGGGGATACACGCTACATGACCTTATCGCTTGTGCAAGAGGCGAATCTGCGATGTCAGCAGCAGGGATAAGAGATGCCGGTATCATTTTCTGTGATATCCTCGCGGTATGGAACCTTTTCGAAGACGAAAAACCCGGATGAGGCGAAGCAGAAGATTGAACTAGCACGGCAGATTCCCACCTCTGACAGGGAACTGATCTGTGCCTGGATTGGTATTATCAGGGCATGGAATGCTGAATGAGATACTTTTTCAGGTATGGGGGATTCGATGATGGGTCTCCGAGAACCGGAACCTCCTTACAGAAGGCAGGGAGATATAGTGAAACCTTACAATAAGGTAACCGGCCGAGTGAAATGAACGAGTGCCTGCCGTTATTTCAGCCGACAGCGGTGCGGATACATTCTTCCCGTGTACCGATTCGTGCCATCGCCCCACACATATCCGGCACATACGCCAGCGCCTTTCCGCTGTCCACCATGATCGCCCTGTACCGTTCCATGAACGGGGAGACTACCATGCAGGTGTCGGGAACGATTCTAGCTCCCGACCGGGCGATCTTTTCTGCAGTCTTCCTATTTTCACGGAGCACCTGTTGAGAGGAAAAGATGAATAAGGGCTTTTTAACGGTTTTCCCCTCCAGGAGTCTTGCGATCTCCTCCAGTTCCGTTGGAGAGCAATGGGGACAACCGATCGCGACCACGTCCACCTCCATCTCCCGGAAGAGCGCGGCGATCTCGCTCTGTTCGATAATGATCTCTTCGAGACCCGCGGATCCGAACTTGAAGATCCGTGCTTCCGGGGTCAACCCCTCTACATGAAAGAGACCCACCGCGCCGGTGGCGGCCATCGCGGCACCCAGAGCTTTCAGATCATCCCTCCGGGCACGTATACCAGAAAAAATGGGGATGCGGTTTCCGACCTGTTTCCCCGCCAGGTACCCGATTGCCCCATAGATATCTTTCAGTTGCTTCGGAGAGTACAGACCATCGATGGTCACCGCGATCTGAGGCCGCCGGTTGGCCAGCAGATGCAGTCCATACTCTGGAGTCTTTCCGATGATCGCCGCGGCCAGGGCGCCGGGCCCCCCTTCACGGTTTGTTCGTGCTCCGATCACCGAGTTCGCATATACCACAGCCGAGGACTCCGCCCAGGCCAGATGGTCGCCGTACTGGGTAAGCTGCAGGTAGTAGGGAGTGCAGGTGCACTCCATTTTGACTCCCAGTCGGCGGTACGCCTCGATGATCGCCTGCTGCTTCTCGGCAAATTCCCTGCTGATTCCCAGCTCCTCCCAGTGATCCCGCGGCATACCGATGGGATTCAGCACCGTGGGCACCACAACCTTCGCCTGAAGACTCTCCAGCCAGCGCAAACCCCATTCCCCGATAGTTTTGTAAGATGCGCCACTGACCTGGGCGCTCTTGATAGGAATAATCTTCTCCGCCCCGAACACTTTACCAAGGGCGGTAAGGATCTCCAGCATTTTCTGGCGGGTTTCTCCGAATTCACCCTGAAGGATCCTTTCATCCTCCGGATCGAGATACACCCTCAAACCCACCGTGCACGGATGAATTTCTCCTCACGACCCAGCTCCATGGTCGCGTCCACCCCTACCTTCACGTTGGTTCCATCGGGCAACCGGCTGGGATCAAGGGAGGATCCCCGTGCCCCTGAAATCACCAGGATATCCCGGTCTCCCCGTACCCGGGTGGCGATCGCAAACTCCACTTCCTGCGGATCGAATGGATCAATATCGTCGTCCACCACCACCACATGTTTGAGGGACGTGTGGGCCGCAAAGGCCGCTATAATGGCATTTTTTGCGTCACCCTGGGTGCTTTTTTTTATCTGGATCACGGCGTGCAGGTATCCGCACCCGCCACCGGTGAGCACCACGTTCCGCACCTGGGTTACCTCCCCTACTGCCCGGTAGATCTTCGGTTCGTAAGGGACACCCATGAGCACCTTGTGTTCGTTCCCTCCCGGAAGGATTCCGTGATAGATGAAGTCTTTTCGGATCCACATCCCGCTGAACTCGATCACCGGCTGCGACCGCACGATATCATAGGTGCCGGTGATGTCAACGAAGGGACCTTCGGGGGCGGTTTCGGCACCAATGGATCCCTGAAGAATGATCTCCGCCTCTGGCACCAGCACTCCGTTCGGGCAGCGGTTTACCCGAAGATCTCCCCGCCGGAGTTCCGCGGCAAAAGGAAGTTCCTTCCCTTCGGGAACTCGGGAGCAACTGGCGAAAATGACCGCAGGATGCACTCCGATGGCCACAGCGACGGGGAGTGCTTCACCCCGTTCCCGCGCCTTCTGGTGCATCAGATACGTGTGGCGTCCTTCGACCAGGCGGGCCGCAACTTTTCGATCATCGAGCACGAGCATGCGATGGATAGATGCATTAGTAATACCGTCCAGCTGGGAGAAGACGATTCCGCCGGTGATATACAGTCCGGCATCCCCTGGATAATGGCGCATGATGGGAAGGCGGGAGAGGTTAGGGCGACGCATGGAGAGGGTGCCTTCCTCGGTGACTCTCCCCTCGTAGCAGGATCGTGCCAGCATCGTGGGGATGGACATCCACGGAATTCCTAACCCCTCCCCCAGCGTCTCCCGGCTGGCGGTCAGGTTCATCACCCCACGGCTTCCCTGCAAACGGTGGAAAAACAGGATCTTGTTAGTGGTGGCGGCCATTCGAGGGGCATCATACTGAGGAGAGGTGCTCTCCTCTACCTCGATGACCTGACCCTTCTCCCTCATCATTTCCAGAAATTCGCGCATTCTAAGCTCCCTCCCAGCGGACGTCAAGATTGTGCTCCACCTGCAGGTGATCCAGCACTCGGGCTACGACCATGTCCACCAGATCGGTAATGGTCTTCGGATGATGGTAGAACCCCGGGCTCGCTACCATCACCGTAGCCCCCGCATCGTGAGCAGAGAGCATGTTCTCCAGATGCACGCGGTTAAACGGCATCTCCCGCAGAACCAGCAGGCAGGGCCTCCTCTCTTTCAGGGTGACATCGGCCGCCCGGGTGATCAGGTTATCCGCATTCCCGTGGGCAAGGGAAGACAATGTCTTCATACTGCAGGGAATGATCACCATTCCGTTGTGACGGAAGGAACCACTGGCGAAGGATGCTTCCATACGCCGGACATCGTGGTAGACGGCGCGGCACCCGTCCAGATTCACGTCTTCAAACGATGCGATCTCCCGAGCTACCTCGGAGATGATAAGATGCACCCGGGCGGATTCGCCCAGGACATCCAGCAATCGCCGGGCATAGATGATCCCGCTCGCCCCCGTTACGCCGACCACAAATTCCTTCCCCATAAACAACCTTCCTTTAGGATTCCATGGCTAATCTATCTTGTTTTGTTGGTTTTCTCACATGCAGTACTTCCATCGCTGCCTCTTCCACAGCCTTACGTACTGGAGGATCGGCATAGACCCCCACCCTCCACTGGGCGCGCCTGGTCAGATTCAGCGTCTCCACCAGGGGTGATATTTCGGAAAGGTGGACCAGGGTATGGCGATTCCGGACCTTTACCTCCATGGACAGATCGGCAGGGAGCGGTGGATTGTCCACCAGCACCTGCCATTCTTTGACTCCTGCCTTATCCGCGATCGTTTCCGCGATCCGCCGCTGTCCCTGGAGTGAAGGAGTCTCCGCCCGCAGAGCTGCCACATTCACCTGATCCGGCCCTACATACACGGCGCGCTTGAAGAGATTCCTGTTATATACTCGCTCTGACAGCATTACCACGGCAGGATGATGCGAGCGGAGCAGCGCATGCATCAGACCTGCGTCATCCATTCTCATCAGCAGGTTTATCTCTGCTGGCCGTCTCTCTGCGCATTCTTCGATTAGAGCGCGCTGGATCATACTCGTGGCGATGCGGGTCACGTGATGCACATAGACCGCAGGACGCATCAGGGTGCGGGCGATAAGCAATGATTCGGCGGCATTAACTCCTCCTTCCGCGAGAACAAGCCCCTGTTCGGAGAGTAAGGTATTCTGGATGAGCCGCTGTGCATCCACGGTGCCATAAGGGACACCGGTATAGTGGGCATCCCGAAGGAGGTAATCCATCCTGTCCACGTCCAGGTCGCCGTGGATGACAGTGGAGAGAGGGTGACGACCGGCCAGTATCCCCATCAGATCACCGGGCTCAAGGGAGGCAGCTCTCAGCAAGGTCGCGAGGGGTTCGGCACCTAGCAGATCATCGATCTCATCGTGCGCCCGGTCCGTGAATTCCCGCATGATCGGCTCCGTGGCATGAGAGAATGGACCATGCCCACAGTCATGGAGAAGTGCGGTCAGAGTCACCAATCTGCTCTCTTCCTCGTCCAGACCAAGATGACGGCACATTACCGCGGCAAGGTGCATGGTTCCCAGAGAATGCTCAAAACGGGAATGATTCGCCCCCGGATACACGAGATAAGCAAATCCCAGCTGGCGGATATGACGAAGTCTCTGGAGCGGAGATGAGTCAAGAAACTGCCCCAGATCCTGCGGAACCTCGATATATCCATGAACCGGGTCTTTTATAAATTTCATTATGTCCACATGTAGATGACGCACGGGAGGTTTTATACCCTTATACACTCCTGTCAGATATTCCTTTTATTGCTTTTATTGCCGCGTGGGAGTATCTCTCCCAGTCCCGGGGAAAAGACCGGGATCTGCGATCCCTGCAGATGTGTTTAATCGCATTCCTCAGAGAACTTCCCTCGCTCCCAGGCCGTTCATCCTGTCAACCGAGCTCTTGCAGTGCGCGATCAAGCGCCCGGCGGACCACCGGATCGTTCTCTTCGGGGGTGTTTCGCAACGCAGACCTGGCCTGTTCACCGCCCATCTCCTTGAGCGCCCAGACTGCCTGCACCCGGACGTATCGGTTCGGATCCCGGAGCGCACGGGAGAGTGGTTCGACGGCGCGTTGCGGTTTCAGCATGCCCAGAGAGAAGGCGGCCCCAGATCGTACGTAACTATGGGGATCCTGCAGTGCGGTTATCAACGCATCCTCGACCCGTTCGGTTCCGATCATCCCGAGAGCGCGGGCGACCGCCGATCGAACCTCATCGTCTCCGCTCTCCATGACCTGGATTAGCGGATCGATCGCCCGTTCATCTCCTATCTGCCCCAGCACCGCCGCTGCCCATATCCGGATATCGGATTCTCCTTCTTGCAGACATTCTATCAACGGATCGACCGCGGCCTCTCCTAACTCGGCTAGTGCAAGGGCGGCCTCTCCCCTTACCGAAAGATCCGGACCTCTGAGCAGATCGATCAGCGCGTGGATCTCCCGGCGGTCCCGTAACGCCGGAATGGCTGCGGACATACTCCTAATTGGTTACACAAAAACCATGAATCTTACACCACGTACGTACCCGGGGATTCGATCCTGAAATCGTTGAGCCGGCAGTGGAATTTAAACAGGGTTTAGGATACCGTCCAAGATTCCGTTACACTCTTTGCCAGGAAAGGGGTACCAGCGCATAATGATCACTTTTTTGTCTGGTGGTACCGGCACACCCAAACTGATCTGGGGGATGCGGGAGCTCCTGGAGGATAAGGAAATTGCGGTCGTGGTGAACACCGCAGAAGACATCTGGATGAGCGGAAATCATCTCTCCCCGGATATCGATACCGTCCTCTATCTCTGTGCTGGTCTGATCGATACAGCAACCTGGTGGGGTATCCAGGGAGACACCTTCCTTACCCACGAAGCCCTGTACCGCCTGGGACACGATGAATTTCTTGCGATTGGGGATCAGGACCGCGCGACTCATGTAGTGCGAGGAGAACTTCTCCGTCAGGGCGAACGTCTGACCGCATGTACCACGCATCTCTGTAGTAAGTTCGGAGTCGGGGTGACGGTCCTTCCCATGACCGACGTTCCCGTAACCACCATGGTGTCCACTGCCAGAGGCGAGATGCATTTTCAGGAGTTCTGGGTTCGCCATCGGGGAATTGTTCCCATTTCCGGTGTGTACCGGCGATCCCCCGCACCCCCGGTGACCACGCCTGAGGTGCGGGCGGTGCTGGAGAAGAGTGACGCGGTGATCATCGGGCCCAGCAATCCTGTCACCAGTATCATGCCCATATTGGAGTGTCCGGGAGTCCGGGAGGCGCTGGATGGGCGCCCTGTACTGGCGGTCAGCCCCTTTCTCGGAAAAAAACCGGTGAGCGGTCCGGCAGGGATTCTGATGGAGGCCTGGAACCAGGAACCCTCTTCCCGGGGAACTTACGAACTGTATCAGGATCTACAACCCTTTTTTGTGCAGGATATCCGGGATGATATTGAAGTACCGGGCTCGTACAGATTCGACACGCTGATGAATAGCCGCGAGAAGAGTCGGGAACTGGCAGAGTACATCATGAAAATCCTTCAAATATGAGTTTAAATTGAAAATCTATTATTATATTTAGTATTTTTTTAAAAAATGGAATTTAATATTAAGAATAAAAATACAAAGTATTATATATTATATTATCTAATTATTGTATGTAATTTAAAGATGGGGTGTCTCGTGACCGTGTATGAGTCCCATAAAAATGATAAGAATGAGTTGCTGGATTCGGAACAGCTGAAGAAATTAATTTACGGCAGTAAGGATAGTGCCAGATCCCTCACCGTAGAGAATCTGTTCCATCTCCACCAGATGAAGCGTGTCGATCCGCCTCGTTCGTTTCGCTGATCGTTATTCGTACGCGATCAGACGGCATCCCAGTTTTCTTTCCAGTTGCTGGATTTGGATGATCTGATCCTGGGTCAACTCCGCCGTGGCGGAAGGCTTCTGGAAAGCGAGAAGAACCAATTCATATTTCTTTTCCAGATCCTGCACAGCTTTAAGGGCAGGAGGTTCAAGATGAGCATATCCGATGACAGCCATGAACATCCTCCACGTTGACCTGCCTTTCAAGATATAAAAGGGTTCTGCCCCGCGGGTATGAAGGTGTTGAAGGATGTGCCGCGAAATACGTCAATGCCATCCTCCGGCTGCGAGACTCGGAAACGAAGATGGGAAAACGCCCGGCGGTCTATATCTCTGCGGATAGAGGTCGCTCTCCACGAATATACAGGCTTGGGAGCCCGTTGGGTAAAAAGGTGAGTCAGGCGCCCCGGAATATATCCCGGGCCGGTTCGAGAAGGCAGGCCTCAAAAATCTCCACCAGACGGTTGTGCGCCGTATCCAGCCAGGCCATGGCATTCTCAGCGGGAAGGGTATTGGGGGAGGAGAGGAAATATTCTATATCGAGGAGGAAGGCGCTCCCCTCTTTATCCTGGGGAATGGCGTCGGTGATCTCTATCCGACAGGCTTCTCTCCCTTCCTCAAAAGGAATTTCACAGCCCACCAGCAGACTATCCGGGCGTCCAGGCAGTATCTCTCCCAGAGGAGGAATTAGGGAGAGGTATTTCCGGGGGTCCGCATTTCCGTCCGGCACTTCGATCACGTTGATGTAATGAAGTCCAAGACTCTCCAGGGTCTTTATCTCCACAACATCGCTTAGCACCTGTAAGGCATGCTCGATCCGGGGTCGGAAACGGCTCCAGGAGGTGTAAGGCCGCAGCATATTGACGGCCAGAAGATGGGGGCCTACCTGGATCCCGTTTGTCATGTCCGGGGTGAAATATTGCATCCTTTCCCGCACCAGAAGCTCTTCCCGCAGACCTTCTTCCGCCATCACCACCTCGACGCTACGGATCCTTCTCTGTTCACGGACGGGATGCTCGTCTTTGACTAGGGCATAATACAATCCCGGAACGGTAAGATCCCAGTCTGTATCCAGAGAGATGCGGAATTCGCAGATCGCTTCAGTCACCGGAGGGTTGATATATGTTCCATCCATCGCAGATTCCCCTGACTCTTAGACAGGCACCACGCTATTACGGTTGCGGCATTTAAACTTTGGGGTGTCTGAAGGTACAAACCATGAGGGAAGCGGAATATAAAATCCTTTATCCCCGGCGCTCCACATTTGTACGGTTTACCCTATGCATATACCCATCAAGAAGGTCACGCCGGAGACCGAACACGCCGAGATTGTGGGCTGGGTGCATGAGGTGCGGGACCTGGGAGGATTGCTTTTTTTCCTGATCCGGGATCGCACCGGAATCCTCCAGGTGACTGCACCGAAGAAAAAGGTGGATCCTGCAGTACTGGAAATCCTGAAGACGGTATCCCGTGAGTCGGTAGTCCGCATCCGGGGAAAAGTCAAATCCATTGACAAGGCGCCAGGAGGACGGGAACTCATCCCCAATAGTGTGGAGATCCTGAATAGCTGTGAATCCCCCCTTCTTCTCGATGTGGTGGAAAAAGTGCCGGCAGAGCTGGACACCCGCCTGGATGCCCGGTTCATGGATATCAGAAAGCCACGGGTCACTGCCGTCTTTTTGATCCGTTCCGCAGTGATCCGCATGGTGAATGAGTTCCTCTGCGCCCGTGATTTTGTGCACGTCACCACACCGAAGATCGTGGCAGCGGCTACCGAAGGTGGAACAGAACTCTTTCCCATTGCCTATTTCGAGAAGGAGGCGTTCCTCAGTCAGAGTCCGCAGCTGTATAAACAGATGATGATGGCCGCAGGCTTTGAGAAAGTCTACGAGATCGGTCCCATCTTCCGCGCTGAAGAGCATAACACCACCAAACACCTGAACGAAGCCACTTCCATCGATGTGGAAGTCTCCTTTGCCGATCATCAGGATGTGATGAATCTTCTGGAAGACCTGATCGTCTCCGTGTATGGATGTGTACGGGATACCTGCAGCGATCAACTGGCCACCCTTTCCCTGGATGACCTCCCGGTTCCTCCGACTCCGTTCCCGCGAATCCCGTACCGGGAGGCGATCGACATCGCAGCCCGGAAAACGGGGGAATCCTTTTCTTTCGGTGACGATATCGGGACAGTTGCGGAGAAAGCAATCGGTGAGGAGATGGGGCAGCATTATTTCATCGTAGACTGGCCTACGGCGATCAAACCGTACTATGCGATGCCCCACCGAGAAGATCCTGCGCTGTGCCGGGCGTTTGACCTCATGCATCCCCGCATGGAGCTCGCAAGCGGAGCCCAGAGGGTTCACCAGCATGACCTACTGGTCGAACAGATCCGGTCAAAAGGCCTGGTTCCGGAGAACTTTGCTTTCTATCTTACTCCGTTCCGCTATGGAATGCCGCCCCATGCCGGGTGGGGCCTGGGAGCAGAGCGCTTAGTGATGACCATGCTCGGTCTAAACAACATCAGAGAGGCCGTGCTGTTCCCCCGGGATCGCCATCGGATGGTCCCCTGATCCATGACCCTGGAGAGAGGGATCAGCAGAGTATTCCGGCTGGACGATGAGACCTGGATGCGGCACGCGAATCCCTGGAGCGTGTGGACTAGAAATACCGTTCTTCCTATCCTGGTTTTTGCATTCTGGAGCAGAATATGGCTGGGATGGGGAAGCCTTTTTCTGATTTTTCCCGCCCTTGTCTGGATGTTTTTAAACCCGAGGCTCTTCTCTCCACCGGCATCGACGGACAACTGGGCATCGCGGGGAGTCCTTGGCGAGAGAGTCTGGTTGAACCGGGACTAGGCACCTGTGCCGGAGTATCATCGTCTGGCCCCGCATCTACTGAATAGCATCTCCGGTATCGGGGCGCTGGGGGTGATCGGGGGAACGATGATTCTCGATCCATGCTCCTGCTGATGGGACTGTCTCTGGTATATCTCGGTAAATTGTGGTTTCTCGACCGGATGGGTGGCTGTATCGGGATATGGAGAAGGTGGCAGAATACCGGACCTGGCTCTATTGATCAGAAACGATCCCGAAACGGTCCGGACATCCTTCAGATGAAATTCACCATCGGTGGTTTTATTTGGATTATCCACCCGGTGCGCTCCGGTCATGTTTGGATGACAGGAATGACTGATCGACCGTCATTGGAACCTCGATAGACCATCCCCGGCCCCCGGTCATCGTTCGTCAGTTGGAGAAATCTAAGCAGAAACGATTTTACATCAGGGATGTAACCATTTCCTTCATATACCCGCATGTTGAAAAAAAACCCTATCCCCCTCGTGATGAAAGATGCCCCCATGATAAGGCATTTCACTGATAAGGGCAGAATCGGTATCTCCGATAAACTATTCCCGACCACCGTGGTGGGCAGCTATCCGGTCACCAAGAGTGTTGGGTTACGATCCTTCCTCGATCCCCTGCATTCCGCAGTAGAGCGGGCGGTCACCGACCAGATCACCGCCGGTATCGATATCATCTCCGATGGTCAGGTCCGAGGGGATATGATAACGGTGTTTATCTCCCAGTTGCCTGGGATTCGCGGACAAGTCGTGGGAGGTAAGGTCCTGCCTGCGGATCAGCCGGTAACCCTTGCCGATACTCGCTATGCGCTTACCCGTCATCCAGAGGTAAAAGGGATTCTGACCGGACCCAGTACCCTTGCCCATGGCCTGCGGATAGGGACACCCCTCTACCGCAATCGCGAGGAACTGGTCCTCGACCTCGCGCAGGCGCTGGCCTCCGAGGCCCGTGCGCTGGATAAAGTCGGGGTGACCGTGCTCCAGATAGATGAACCGATATTCTCCACTGGTGCAGCCGACCTTGATGTGGGGAAGAAGGCGATCGAGATCGTCACCGCGGATCTGAAGGCTCCGATCTCCCTGCACGTATGCGGCGAGCTGATCGATGTGATCGACGGGATCCTGGCCATTCCTGTATCTATGTACGATTTCGAATTTTCAGGAAGCCAGGAGAATCTGGAAGTCGTCTCTGCAAAAGACCTCAAGGGACGCCTCCTGGGCTATGGGTGTGTGGATACCGCAGATCCGGCGGTAGAACATGCGGCAACAATCGAAAAACGGATCGAGAAAGGCGTACAGGTTTTCGACCCCGATCAGATGGTGATCGATCCCGACTGCGGAATGCGTATGCTCTCCCGGAACAGTGCCTTTTGTAAATTGAAAAATATGGTAGAGGCAAGCCGCGCCATGCGGATTGCCTATGCGAATTCTTCAGACGACTCTGCTGGTAGTGGAGAGTTCGAGGCCTTTCTCGGTGATTAGGAACGGGATGACCCGCTGGGGAACCTTCTGCCCCTTGATCTTTCGGATCCAGAACGTCCTTTCGATTTCGTTTCCCTGGATTTTTTCGTCCAGTTCGATGAAGATGTCTGCCGATCGCATAAGCAGAATCAGATCCTCCGTTTTGTGGAGATCCTTGTAGAGGGTAAGCATCACATTTGCTCCTTTATTCAGGACGACTTTCACCTCTTTTCTCATAAAATCAAGAGATTTATCGTTCCCATGCTTGAGCATGATTCGGGAGAGGGAATCGATGATGATGCGGCCACCCTTCATATTCTCTGCGATCTCTTTGAGGGACAGTTCTTTTGCATCGATCATTTCCTCGGCCGGATCTTCATCAAGAACCATATACACGCCTTCTTCTTGCTCTTCGATAGTCTCCGGTTTCCAGAATTGTTTAGCCATGAGGTCGACTCCGGAAAGGGGATGTCCGTACACGATGATGGAGGTACCGAAAGGAAATCCACCTTCCAAGGGAAAATCAAGCCCCGTCACTCCGGTGGTGCGTCTCTGTTTTTCAGCCACGATATATCATCCGTGATTTAGGAGTATTTCTCAATCAGAGATAAAATTTCTGTTATTTAGTCGATAGGAAAAAAGTTCGGGTACCTGCTTTGAGTTCGGGCAGAATGAACCCCCATATCTCGGAAGAAAGGTTGATTAGGGGTTATTTTGATAAGAGCCCCCTTTCACTCGAGATAATAGGAGTACATATCGATAACTATGCAAAGTTTAGAAAAAAAAAGGGATGGGACCCTCACAACAGCTTACTGATACTCGGGTGGCTGATCTTTAACGGGAAGGCCGCCTTTGAAATATTCCTGATACTTGGAATAGGTGCTGCGCAGGCGGTCATTCATGGTTGGGTGCACCTTCTTGAGGGCCTCCTCAAAGTGCCGCGATACCACCACAGATACCCCGTCCCGCATGGCAAAGATGCCCGCTTCCCGACATATCGCCTCCAGGTCCGATCCCACATACCCTTCTGTCCGGACGGCCATAGTCCCCAAAAGACGATCCCGCTCCCGATCGGAGACCCGCAGATTGCGGGCCTGGATCAGGTCGATGATCCGCCGACGTCGCTGGCCAGGCCGGAGATCTCTTCCGGTCCCCTTCTCGACACTTTTCCGCTTTTCTTTCAATGCGTCCAGGTCGAGGGCCTGGCCTTCTTCGATGACCTCGAAGAGGTGATCCAGGCCGGTCTCATCCAGATCTCCGGCCACTTTGACCAGGTCCTCGATGGTCGAGCCTGCAATGGGCATGAACCGGGTGTGAATCTCTAGAATTTTCTTCCGGTCCGCTTCCGCCGGTT
>JAJRCO010000386.1 GCA_028678905.1 Methanomicrobiales archaeon | reverse complement strand
TTTCTGAATTTTCACCCCAAAAAAGACGATACAGAACGCGATAGCCAGGGGCACTGCTATCTATTCCCAGATGCCTGGCCAGCCAGAACGAAAAACCAAATCCGGCCACGCCCAGTATAGACATCCCGCTGCATACTGTCCCGATCATCAGCAGGTGAACATCCAGAACCGTATGGTCCGGCCGGCGCAGATAAAGTCATCACAGTTTTTAATTTTCCGGGAGGAATATCCGCCGATTACGACAAGGGCGATAAGTATACCAGGACAATTGCGATCTCGAGGGGTTCTGCCACTTAAATCCCTCCCCTAAAATAAAAACCCCACCAGATAAGCAGGATCAGGATGATTATAACCGCTCCTCCGACCAATATTATGGTCTGCACAGGTAGTCCCAACATAAACTCAAAGTATGAACCAATGCTAACATTTAACTAAATCGAAATTTTTTCTAGGATTCCGCCCTGAGGTCCGCCAGTACCTCGTGCAGCAGAAAGATAAAAGGACTCTCTTTCATGCAATCCATTCACAGATTCGCGTAGGAGAAGAATATGCGAAAATTTTAAAAAAAGGTCTGTATTTTTCGTAGGATGTATCATCGAGGCGTGGGTGAAAAGACAATAATATCGCCCGGAAGGAAAGGATGAAATATCCTATGTACATTTCCGCCGAATGACCATTATTTCTCACTTTTAACGGTTTTTGCTCCCCGGAGCATCGCAATCTTCCCTGTACGCACCATCTCCTTGACTCCATATTGTTTTAGGAGATTTTCCAGGGCATCGATTTTTTTCATATCCCCCGTGACTTCCAGGACAACAGTCTTAGCGCCAACATCAACTATCGCGGCCCGGAAAATACTTGCTATCTGCATCACTTCAGCCCGGGTGGAACCCGGTTCCGCTCCCACTTTAATCAGGGCCAATTCCCGATCTACCGTCTCATTCTCGGTGATGTCTGAAACCTTAATGACATCGATCAGCTTATTCAGCTGCTTCATGACCTGTTCGACTTGTGCATCATCCCCGATAACTACAATGGTCATTCGGCTCATGGAAGGTTCTTCGCAGGTTCCCACGGCCAGGCTTTCGATGTTGAACCCCCTCCGGCTGAAAAGTCCAGCGACCCGGGATAGAACACCTGCCTTGTTCTCCACAAGGACGGAAAGGGTATGCAGTTTCATCGCACCTGTCCTCCGCTCATCGCACCTTTCCAGGAAGGACCCGGCAGACATGGTTCTTCCTGTTTGGGGTGACCTCCGATCATCTCGTTGATCGCTGCTCCGGCCGGCACCATAGGAAA
Source organism: Methanomicrobiales archaeon (assembly GCA_028678905.1). Lineage (GTDB taxonomy): Archaea > Halobacteriota > Methanomicrobia > Methanomicrobiales > JACTUA01 > JAJRCM01. The sequence goes on along the minus strand of JAJRCO010000386.1, from coordinate 4,844 downwards.
GACGTTCTCTTCGCGTTCGATACGGAAATCGAGGATGAAAGGGCCTTCGGTTTCTATCGCTGTTTTCAGGGCAGGAACGACTTCGTCGCTGCTCTCCACTTTCATTCCGTCGATACCATAGGCTTGTGCTATCTTTACGAACTCCAGGGGCGGCAGCTCGGTAAACGAATACCGTCGGTCATAAAAGAGCTCCTGCCACTGGCGAACCATGCCCAGATACATGTTGTTCAGAATCGCCACCTTCACCGGCACCTTGTACTGAGCAACGGTGCCCAGTTCCTGGATGTTCATCTGGAAAGACCCATCTCCGGAAATGTCAAATACGATCTGATCCGGACAGGCAAAGTGTGCCCCTATCGACGCCGGAAATCCATATCCCATCGTCCCCAGTCCCCCGGAAGTGAGCCATGATCGGGGCCGGCGGAAACAGTAGTACTGGGCTGTCCACATCTGGTTCTGGCCGACCTCGCTTACTATGATGCCTTTTCCGTCAAGCAGACTGGACAGCTGCTGGATGATATACTGGGGCCGCAGACAACCGTCACCTTGATAGCGGAGAGGATGCTTCGCTTTCCAGGTGCGTATCCTGTCCAGCCAGAGACCTGTGGAAGGTTTCTTCTTCAGAGCGGTGATCATCGCACGGAGAACCTGTTTCGCGTTTCCGACAATGGGGACGTCCACCTTCTTGTTTTTCCCAATCTCGGCCGGATCGACATCGATATGGATTATTGCCGCATGGGGGGCAAAAGTCTGGACCTTTCCGGTTACCCGGTCATCGAATCTCACTCCGATGGAGATGAGCAGGTCGCTTTCCGTAACCGCATAATTTGCATACTCGGTCCCGTGCATTCCCAGCATACCTAAGTTGAGCGGATGATCGCAGGGGATGCCCCCCAGTCCCATCAGGGTGGTGGTCACCGGGATTCCCCCGAGTTCAGCAAGTTCCACCAGTTCAGAGGAGGCCTCTGCCGAGATAATGCCTCCTCCAGCGTAGATGACCGGCCGTTCTGCCTGCTCCATCAACTGGACTGCTTTGGCGATCTGCCTGGCATGTCCCCTCAAAGTGGGTTGGTACCCTCGAAGCTTTACCTCTTCGGGATAGATCTCTCTGTCTTCAACTGTTGCGGTGCAGACATCCTTGGGCAGATCCACCAGCACCGGGCCCGGCCGCCCAGTCCCGGCAATATAGAATGCCTCACGGATGACTCTTCCGAGATCTTGAGGGTTTTTCACTAGGTAGTTGTGTTTGGTGATGGGCATGGTGATGCCGGTGATGTCGGACTCCTGAAAGGCGTCATTTCCCAGCAGACTCGTGGGTACCTGACCGGTAAGGGCCACCACCGGGATCGAATCCATATACGCGGTGGCGATACCGGTGACCAGGTTGCATGCTCCGGGGCCGGAGGTGGCGAGACATACGCCTACCCGACCGCTGGCCCGTGCATAGCCATCGGCAGCATGGGCGGCTGCCTGTTCATGTCTCACCAAGATATGTTGCAACGATGAATCGTACAATTCATCGTAGATCGGCAGGACAGAGCCGCCAGGGTAGCCAAAAATGGTCTCAACCCCCTCACGTTGCAGTCCTTCGATGATGATTTTCGCTCCGGTCTTCATTCCTTCTCCCTCAGCAGCCGATTGATTCCGGCAATCACGGCCTCGACGCTGGCCATGATGATATCCGTGCGCGCTCCTCGCGATGTAATTATCTCCCCGTCTTTACTTAATTTTACCGTTACTTCGACCAATGCGTCCGTTCCGCCCGTTATCGCGTCCACGTGATATTCTTCGAGTCGGATGTCCGCCACATCTGCGACTGATTTCCGCAGCGCCTCTATCGCAGCATCGACCGGACCTGTTCCTGTCGATGCTCCGGTGATTTCCTGGCCTTTGACCTTCAGGATGACCGATGCGGTCGGGATCACGTTACTGCCGCTAACTACCGTGAACTGATTGAGAGAGAGAACCGGTTTGCACTCCAGATTCAGGACCGTATCGGCGATAGCGAGAAGATCGGCATCCGTCACCCGCTTTCCTTCATCCCCGATTTCCTTGATTCGACGGACGATCTCTTTCAACTGAGTCTCCGACGCATGATACTCCCGTTCTGCCAGTGCGGCGGCAATGGAAGCGCTGCCGGAATGCTTCCCAAGCATGATCCGCCGTTTTCTCCCCACGATCTCCGGTCTGATGGGTTCGTAGGTACTCGCATCCCGAAGGACCCCATGTGCGTGCACACCACTCTCATGGGTGAACGCCATCTCCCCAACTATCGCCTTATTGGTAGGCAACGGGACCCCGGTCAGGCGAGATACCAGCGTGGCGAGGGAGTAGATCTCTTCTTTCTTGATTCCGGTGTTGATCCCATACAGCACTTCGAGATTCAGGACCAGCTCCTCAAATGGGGTGTTCCCTGCCCGCTCCCCCAACCCGTTTACCGTCGCATGGGCACAGGACGCACCAGCCAGGAGGGCGGTGACGGTGTTTGCCAGGGCAAATCCGAAATCATCATGGCAGTGGATACTTAAGGGGGCAAACCGAAGAGGTGGAATAATCTCCCGGGTCCGTTCCGGGGTGAGGAATCCGACAGTATCGCAGAAGCACAGGCGGTCCGCGCCGGCTTCGACTCCGGTAGAGAATACCTGACGCACGAATGACTGATCTGCTCGCGAGGCATCTTCTCCGGAGAGCTCGACCAGAAGTCCCCGACTTTTCGCGTACTCCACTGCTTCGACTGCCATCCGGGCAATCTCTTCCCGGGTCTTTCTCAATTTTTTCTCGATATGGAGGTCGCTGACCGGGACCACCAGGTGCACAGAGTCAGCCCCGAAATCTGCGGCATAATCGATGTCCTGGCGAACTGCCCGGACATAGGTGCAGATCTCAGCCGGCAATCCAGCATCGGCGATAATCCGTATTGATTGCCGTTCTCCTTCTGAAGCAGCCGCGGATCCGACCTCGATAACATGGACTCCAATATCGGAGAGTTTCGTGGCGATCTTGAGTTTCTTATCCGGAGAAAGCGACACACCGGGGGTCTGTTCCCCATCACGCAGGGTCGTGTCAAAAAAGCGAATCCGTTCAACTAATAAAACGATCACTCATAGTGGTATACACCACATATTCATTGATTTCTGCCCTATAAATATTTTAGTAGAGAAACGCCGGTAAAATTGTTTTTCAGATGAAAGCGCCGTTATCCTGAACAATAATCGTAAAATAGTTATTATTGCCTCATCTTCCGGGCAATCGGAGGAGATTTAACGCATTGACGTATGCTGCAAACATCACTCCTAGGGTCAAATAGATCAGCAACACGACGAAGATGTACAGGGTGAGTCGCCCTCTGTCAGTCGGAATATCTGGAATTGCACCGGAGTTCATGCGAGAAGAGGTAACCGCCGCATCATACATCCCATACACCCAGATAATCGCACCGGGAATGATGTAGATGAAGATGCCGACTATGATTGCAAGGAAAAAAATAATACCTTTACGTATCTGCCCGTTATAGATCTGACCGCCGCCGAAAAAAAAGAAGGAGAGCAATGCAGCGATAGATGGACTTTTCCTGGGATGTTGGGACGGCACCTCTACCTGATACCCACAGGCAGGACATATCTCATCTTCATAGGGATAGGACACCCCGCATTGAGGACAGGTTTTTTCGGCCATATGAAGATACCAAGAGATCTTCCTAATAAATAATTTTTGCATTCAGGGCAATTTTTCAGTAAAGGCCCGAAAAATCCTCGGTAGGAGCGAGGAGTAACTTTAAAAAGATGATAGGTGATCTCAATAATGCTTTTCGTAAGCTTTAGGAAAAGACATCTGTTAAAAAACAGGGATACTTCTTCCTATCTCCGTGGCCGGAGACTTGCAGGTCAGAATACATCAAAATAAAAAAAAACTTACCTCAAATAAGGTGAAATCAGGGAATCGTGGGCACACCATCGTAGATTTGGGTGAAATGGCGGACAGCGAAGAGAGAAGGATGAGGTTGATCAGCTAGTCGATGACGGGGATACGAGAAATAAGCCCCTCCACAACACCGATTAGGACAGATATTACCAGAAGGTCGACAAAGTAAGAACCCCACCCGATCTTTTTCACGTGGTCGAAGATCATCTGGAAATTGAAGGCCCCCCTATCTGATCGTGCATGACAGGCGCATGAACCCCATCGTCGCAATGAGGTTAATCAGAATCGCCACGATGACGGTTACGATGACCGCAATGGTGCTGAGGATGAGAGCACCAGTCGCCGACAACATGATGCTGGGCTCTCCCGTCAAGATAGCGAGGAAAGTAAGGAAAGAAAAGATCGCTGTAAGAGACGAAAACCGGGATGAAGTAGATAATGCCCACCACGAACAGTTTTAACCTATCTACGAACAACTTGCCCCAGTTTTCAAGTGGCGGTGCCGGTTTTTCCCCCGCATGATCTCCTTGGTATAAAATCCAAATAAGAGGGGGAAAATGATGGTACTGATGATTAGCAGTATCCACTTCTCCCATTTTCCTTAACAAGGCCTCTTTTTGTATATTCATGCGATTCAGTGAGCATCTGGCCGATATCCATCAAATCGCCTCAAAAAGCATAATTCGCGGTCTTATATATACCTCTGTTGAAAATATTGCTAAAATAACCGTTCTTTCAGATAAAAGTAAAAAATTTAATGCCTGAAGTACCTTACTCCGGTAAACATCATGGCTATATGAAGTCGGTCGGCCGCCGCGATCACTTCCTTATCGCGAATCGATCCCCCGGGCTGCACCAGTGCAGTCGCTCCGGCTTCGGCGGCAAATTCAAGTGTATCCGGAAAAGGAAGAAATGCATCCGAT
>JAJRCO010000164.1 GCA_028678905.1 Methanomicrobiales archaeon | reverse complement strand
TAAACATTCGGGAAAGGGGGTTTCCCAGCCAGGTTTTGACGGCCAGCATAGCGAAAGTGAGTTCCTGATCGTCGGCCATATCTTCAACCCTGAAAGCACCATACAAACCTTCTAACTATAAAATGGTTGCTTCCCCGAAATAACCGGATTATTCACAGGTTTGGCCTTCCTATCCCGGAGGAGATTCTTACCCTGGAGAGGGTAAAGAAAGCGTTTTCTGCGGCACGGACGGTCCGATCTAGGTCCTGGGATCCTAATCCGGGTTCAGCATGGATACCACCCAGTTCTCCCAGAGTCTACCGCGGAATGCTTTCGGATCACGGGGATCAGGACTCTTACCCGCAGGAAAAGATCCTCTACAGGCTGGATGAACATCGTTTTTCGATGGAGGGATCTGAGGCATCGGTAAGCCCTCTGCAATAACTAGTTCTTCGTAGGCGGATTGAACGAATGGATCATAAAATACTGGTGAATTATATCCTGAATACTGAAAGATTTATACATTTCACAATAAAATTAAATTTTTTTCCGAATGAAATAAAAAAACTCTCTAAGGTGGCTCCGTCATCGATTAATCCTAGTCATTCAGGGTAGATTTCCCTCGCCGCTGCACCCCCGCTGGCGCTGCTCGCTCATATCAATCAGCAGTTCGAAGATCTTCTGGACGAAGACCGGGTCGATCTGCTGTTCGACTGCGAAGTTAAACACATCCTCCAGCACCTCTCTGCGGCGCTTCTCGTCCCTGATGGGCAAACCTTCCCGATGTTTCAACAGAGCAAGCTTTGCGGCCAATCCCTGTCTCTTTCCGATAAGTGCTATTAGCTGGCGGTCGATCTGGTTGATCTCCTCACGAATGGTCCCGATGGTCATCCCACAATGATTGCGATCCCCGCTATAAATTTCTGTCTCTGCGATAAAGGCGTTACCAAAGCGCATATGAATGGCACCGGAGAATGTAGATAAGGATTACACATGCTGGAACGAATTCCTCCCCGGGAATGGAAGGATCTCCTGATCGCATGGCTGGCGATATCACTCGCCTTTACGCTCATCTTCGTGCGGTCCAACTTCGATATATTTGGATTTTTGATCTTCTTCTCCATCTCCCTCGTTACAGTGGGAATAGGGTTCGTCCTTCACGAAATGGCCCACAAGTTCACCGCGATGAGATTCGGTTTCTGGGCCGAATTCCGCAAGGATACCCAGATGCTCCTCATCGCGGTCGTTCTTGCTGCACTCGCAGGAATCGTGTTTGCCGCACCCGGAGCGACAGTGATCTACGGTGCCTCTCTCAGCCGGGAGCAGAATGGCAAAATTTCTATCGCCGGCCCCCTCACAAACCTCATCCTGTGCGTACCGTTCGGCCTGATTTATCTCGGGGGCTTGAGTGGGTTGCTGGGTCTCCTCGGATTAATCATCGGCACCGTGGGATTCCAGGTGAACGCAATGATTGCCTTCTTCAACATGCTTCCGGTGAGCGTGCTGGACGGACGGAAGATACTATCCTGGAATCTGCCTGTGTTCATCATTCTCTTCCTGGCCACCCTGGGCGTTCTCTATCTCTCCCTGACTTCACTCTATATCACGGGGATCTCGTTCTGAGTTGCTCGATAGCTTTCACTACCTGAATTCCCTTTTTGTACGCTTCGGCAAGCGCGGTCGGATGCCCCTTGATACCGTGATAGCGATCCATCTCGTTAGCGATGATATTGTCGTAGTATTCGAACCCCATAGTATTGAAAAAGGCGGTAACCGCAGGGAAGGCCGCGTCGAACACATTATCCCATGAAAGGCCGGCGGTAGAGATGAAGATCCCTTTATGACGCTGAATATATTCAGAGGTGAAGAACCGGGTTTTCTGAATGTATTTCTGTGCCCAGATATACTGAGCCCGATCGATGAGCCCTTTCAGCTCTGCGGTGATCCCCATACTGTAGATGGGCGAGGCCACCGCCAGACAATCTGCCTCCAGTATCCGATCAAAGAGGGGAGAAAGCTCATCCTGTACCACACATTCCCCGGTCCGGTGGCAGACGTTGCATCCCTTGCAGGGGGAATAGGTAAGCTCGCGGAGGACGACTTTCTCTGGGGATGCCCCGGCCTCTTTTGTTCCCTCCAGGAAACAGTCGAGCAACGTCTCCGTGTTTCCGTGACGGTGGGGAGACCCGGAGATGCCCAGAACCCGGACCGGCATGCGGCTATTCTCCCAGTCGCAGCCGCAGATCTCTGATCACCGTTGAGGCAAGCTGCTCTGCATCCTGATGGGCGGTGGGATGGGTGAGGATTGCTCCCTTCTCGTCGACTCCGTTTACCATCAGGTAATAGATATCCTTCTCCCGAACCTCAATCACGTTGAAAAAACATTTCACGGAAGGAATAGCCGCATCGAACACATAATTCCAGGTCTGTCCGGCGGTGGACAGGAAAATCCCAATTCTCTTTCCTTTTCTTTCGGGAGGAACTACGGGGAGCTTGAGGACGTATTTTCGGGAGCGGAACACCTGCGCCCGGTCGATCAGGACTTTGGCCTGGGCGTTGATGCCCATGCAGAAAATGGGGGCAGCGAGGATGATCAGGTCTGCAGCGACGATCTTTTCATCGATGGTATCCATTCCGTCACGCTGAACACATCGACCCAGTTTTTCACAAAGATTGCACCCCCGACAAGGGTTGATGTTCGCTTCGATGATCGCGATCTTTTCGATCTCCACCGCTACTTCCTTTTCCATCGTTTCCAGGACCCAGTCCAGCAGGGTCTCCGAATTCCCGCCCCGCCTGGGGCTTCCGGCGAAAGCAAGGACCTTGATCGCCATAGATGATCGCATAGGATGCGTATTGATAAATAATCATAGGAGCCATCGCACCCGGGAAACCATGGGGCCGATTGAGATCACTTTTGTCTATGAGGAATTAGCCCAGAGTACCCGAGAGAGGTAAATACGATAGACGTTACTTGTTGATTCGAAATTGGAATTTATCCCTCCCTTTTTGAAAGGTACGTAGAAGAGAGATTGGTGTGTTCTCTCTCCGACGTAACCGAGGGCGGAAACAGAGATATCCCTTTCCGCGAGAATTCCCTATCACGGCTTCGCAAGATTACCTGACAGATGGCTTCGATACCTAAAGATGGAAAAAGAATCATTCGAGGTGTTTGAAGCAGAGATACCATTCCTTACACTCGTAACCTTCCTTTAACCGCTTCTCCATCGCGTCCGTAGTGGCCGGCGCCGGAACAACCACCTTTTCACCGGGTTGCCAGTTCGCCGGGGTAGCCACACCATGTGCATCCGTGGTCTGGAGCGCTTTCACCAGGCGGATAATTTCCGGAATATTCCGTCCGTTGGTGAGCGGATAATAGATCATCGCCCGCAGGACCCCTTTGTCGTCGATGAAGAAGACAGCCCTGATGGTAGCAGTACTGCTGGAACCCTCGTGGATCATCCCGTAGAGGCGGGCCACTTTCATGTCCAGATCGGCGATGATGGGGAAGGGAATCTTTACTCCCATCTTTTCCTTGAGGTTGTTCACCCAGGCGAGGTGGGAATGCACGCTGTCAATCGAAAGTCCCATCAGCTGGACGTTCAACCTCAGGAATTCGTCATACATGCTGGCGAAGGCGATAAATTCCGTGGTGCAAACCGGGGTAAAATCTGCCGGATGTGAGAACATCACGACCCATTTTTTCCCCCGGAAATCGGACAGCCTGACCGGGCCGTGGGTGGTCTGCACCTCAAAATCCGGCGCAAGATCTCCGATGATGGGAAGGTGTAGCATCGTCTCTCCCATGTAGTCTCCTTGCCTATTTCTTCATGATTTCTTCCATCGCCGCCTTTCCATAGACGTAGGCGGGCATACCGGATAGAAGGAACGTCACCCGCAGTGCCTCTTCTACCTCTTCTTTCTTTAATCCCAGTTTGGATGCCCCCGCGAGCTGGGCTCGTACTGCATGGGGGTCGCGAAGAGCGGCGGCGATGGCGATGGCGATGAGTTTCTTGGTCTGCCGGGTGAGCGCCCCGTCGCCCCATACATGGTTTTCGAGCCTCATGATCATGTTGTACATGTCCGGCTCGTTCTCTGCCAGATCCTTGAAGATCACCGGTACTTTTCCGATTATTTCTTCCAGTCCTTCCAGCTCTTTGGCCTTCGTGCTCCTTGCAGGATGGGAAGGCTTTTTGACAACAGTAGATTTTTTCGGCATACTCTCACTTCCGAAGAACCATCGGTTCACCACAACAGATGAGTTCTCCTCCTCCGACGACTTTTACTTCTACCACATTTCCGCAGATCATGCACTCGAAAATCTGCCCTTCCTTGGATGTATTCACCATGCCTTTACCCTTCCCTCATCGCTGTAAGTTCAAAATACAGAAGATTTTAAATTATTTTTTAAGATACTCCCGCTTTTTTGGCGGGTTGATCGCATCTTCGGGAGTTTTTACATCAGGGCGAATGTGGGTCATAGGGTAACACTGGTATTCTTCGCAGGCGCATGATGGGCATTTGCGCAGATCCTGCTCTGCCTTGTTGAGTTCATACTCAGCACCGCAATCGATGCAGACGTACTTGCCGGGACCGACTTTTCCGCCCGCTTTCACTGCTTTTGCTTTCTTTTCAGCCATTGATTCACCATCTTCTGATAGACATCACTCATATTTATCTCTTATCGTTATCGGTAAAATCCCGTTCTAATGTCAATTCGGGGTAAAGACGTCTTGCAATGGTGATGCGGTACATTTTTACCCAACACGGAATTACATGGTAACATGCCTAAAAAGATTATTGGTATCCTGGGAAGCCCGCTCCCGAAAGGGAATACGGCGGTGCTGCTGGAAAAAGCGCTGGAGGGTGCACGTGCTGCCGGTGCGGAAGTAGAACGGATCGATGTTCCATCCCTCAATTTTGTTCCGTGTAGAGAGATCTTTTATTGCACCGAGCATGAGACCTGCCGGATACAAGACGACATGACAGAGATGTACCAGAAATTCCGTAATCTCGATGGGTTGATTATCGCCACTCCCGTGATGACCATGGGTATCCCCGGTAAATTGAAGTCGTTTATGGATCGCTTTCAGGTCTATTATATGGCAAAATACCTAAGAAAAAAACCACTCGTACCAGAGGAGAAGAGAAAATCACGCCGCTGCTTGTTCATCTCCATATCCGGGATGAAGGATCCCTCCGTGTTTGTAGGTGCGAAGATGACGGCCCAGGCGTTCTGTCGAATCATCGATTGCAGTTATGGGGATGAAATCCTGGTGCCTGATATGGATACCATCCAGGATATCCGAAAAAAGCCGGATGTTCTCCAGGAAGCATACGAGAAAGGATATGCACTAGGAAAATGAGAGCTGGGTTACACGAGCCCTTTTTCCCTCATACTCACAAACCCTTTCCTGGTAACGATCAGATGATCAAGCACCCGTATACCAAGGATCTGACCGGCTTCAGAAAGTTGATGGGTGATGGCAATGTCCTGGGCACTGGGTTCCATGGTGCCGGAGGGGTGGTTATGGACGAGTATCACCGAAGCGGCCCGATCGGTGATCGCTTCTGCGAATACTTCACGGGGATGGACCAGACTGTGGTTCAGGAGGCCCACCGTAATCATCCGGTTCTCGATTACCTCTCCTGCTCCGTTCAGTGTAATGCAGTGGAAATATTCCTGCTTCTTCTCGGCAAGCGGGGCAACCAGGGGAAGGACATCCCGGGGAGAGGTGATCTTGAATTTTTCCGGCTCATGGAGAAGATGGCGTCGGGCCAGTTCAAAACAGGCGGCGATCTGTGCAGCCTTCGCTGGACCCAGCCCATCAATTCCGCACAATAACTCGTACTCCCGGTACTTCGCATCCTGGGAAATCTTCTGGGCAATATCGGTGGCGATGGCAAATACATCCCTTTTCTTTGTTCCCATTCCCAGAATAAGAGCAATCAGTTCGACATCAGAGAGAGCTTTGGCCCCTCTCTTGGCGATCTTCTCCCGGGGGCGGTCCTGAACAGAGATATCCTTCATCGGTGCCAGAATACATCAACCGTCAGTACTGCGACCTCTTTGGTGTAAATTGTTGTGATTTGTGTCAGCAACAACCTTATGAGCCATATCGGTCATATTCTCCTTTCATGAGCACCGAACTGAACCTGAAAGAGGCTTTTGCAGGGGAATCTCAGGCGAACCGCAAATATACGGTCTTTGCGGAACAGGCAGATATTGAAGGATTCAAAAATGTGGCAAAACTTTACCGTGCCGCAGCAGAAGCCGAGGCGATCCACGCCCGTAAAATGATCCGAGTTCTGGGCGGCGTGGGGATCACAATGGAGAACTTGAAAAAGAGCGTGGAAGGGGAAACTCATGAGTTTAAGTCCCTTTACCCGGCATTCATCAAAGAAGGTGAAGAGGAAAAGAAAAGTGAAGCGGTGACCGCGTTTACCTATGCGATGAAGGCAGAGGAGGTGCATGCGGATCTTTACCGGAGGGCGATGAATGCCATACAGGGAAAACGGGATCTGAACACGGAAAAGATATCTATCTGCACAGTATGCGGAAATATTTTCTTTGGTGAACCTCCCGAGAAATGCCCCATCTGCAGTGTGTTTAAAAAGAAATTCAAAGAGATTGTGTAATCCTGGAGAGTCTAGTCTCCCCTCTCACCAAAATATATTTTCATGACGGGTTGTGTTCCGGTACGACGATGTGATAGTACGATTAATTTATCCGCTGTACGATTCTTATCATCAAAGAATCCTTGGTACCTCTCCCTGTAGATGGTATGAAAGGAATCTCAATGTATTTTCTCGAAAGATTACCGGAAAATTGTTTGAAGAGAAATGATTCTCTCCTCTCCCCTCTACAGGGTTGTGCCGTTTATTTCACCGGCTCCCCCAGCCGTGCGAAGATCACGGAACATTCTTCGCCGAGAACAACCGGAATCTGCCCCTTCAGCTCATTCTCGAGCGTCTTGATCCGCCCTGGAAGGCTTTTGAGTGCGTCTTCTTCCTCGGTGCATTCCTGGAGGGTTTTCTCGTAGTCATGGGAGAGCCTTCCCTCTTCTGCCCTCAGTTGCAGAAGAGTGCCATGGACAGGCATATCCCGAATCTGATCCTGCAACTCCTCTATGCCCCGGTCAGCTGACCGGATCTCATCACAGGCTTGATATATTTCATCAGCAGCGCTTTGGGGGGAAGAAAATATTCTCTGTTCATCCTGCCCCTTAAGAGGAAGGGCACCAGAGTGGATGAATTCCATAAGAGATGCAACGGTACCCTGTATACAACTGCTGATCCTCTCACAATCCTGAGAAGAAGATTCAAGCAGATCGATAGTTTCCTCCAGAATTTTTTCCTTCTCCCGGCTGTTCTGATGGCGAGCGATGCGGGCAGCCCTGCGATATAGCGAGAGCACGGTCCCCAGCACCTGACCCTTCTGAAGCTTCAGGTTCTTCGCTTCTTCCAGAGAACGGGAAAGATGGTGCTGCCTTTTCTCGAGCTCCCGGTATTCAGCGCTCCGCTCCAGCCCCTTCATTGATTGCCTCACCCGTTCACTTTCTGCCCGGAGCAGTGCAGATTTCGCATGCATTTTCTCGATCCGCGCTATTCTCTCGTTCTGTCCGGCTGTCAATGATCGAATAGTGCTCCAGGTCGTTCGGAGTGATATTAGCTGCCGCCTCTTCTCTTTAGCCTGTGAAACTAGTGTAGTCAATTCGTTGATGGTGCGTCCGATAATTCCGATCTCATGTCGAAGGGCTTTCATCTCTTCAGGAAACACCATGGGGAGATATTTGCCGGCACCCCTCATGTCATTGATACATCCCTTCAGGAGTACGCTTACCTCATGATAGAACTCTTCGGCTCTCTCGGGAAGTGGGCGACTGACATGCTGCTGCAGAGAACGCACGAAGTGGGGAAGGGAGGACTGGGCAATCTTCTCGAGTTTGGGATGGGAAGATGGTTTTCGTTCGATATCGGAGACGGAATCAAGAATCTCTCGAACATTCTCGATCGCGGCAACGATCTGGGGACGCCGGGTGGCAACCTCCTCCTCCAGGTGTATACGTATCGCTTCTTCCTGACTCTCAATGAAAGGGATAAGTTCATCAAAGGGTATCTCCTTCGGTGTTCTCACCTCTTTTCCAAACAGGCTGCGAAGTCGATCCAGCATACCTCCTTCACTCCGCGAATATCTCCAGGTTAGTCAGTGTTCTTTGGGTCGGCTTACCTTCTATGTCCCATCCATGCAATGGCAGTACTCCGAAAGATAGGCTCTCTTGCTCCACTTCCCCTGGTTTGGTAGAGACGCGAAGAAAGCATGTCCTCGGCTTTATGTAGCCTGCCCTCAGATTAAATATTTTCTGCAGGTTCCAGATCCTCTCACCGGTCTATAGGAGTGAACATCTTCTACTATATAAAAACCGGTTGATAGGGACACCGTGCGGCGTAGTCTGTGGCCAGTAAGATCCGCAGGGTAAAGAAGCAAATCTCCAGCGCCTGACAGGAAACAGCGTTACTCCGAATCCCGCAATTCTCATATACTTCCGCTGCACACACGATGGAATATGGTCGGAGTCACGGTATACTCCACGAAAAACTGCCCATACTGCCGCATGACCAAAGCCTTCCTGGAGAAACACGGGATAAAATATGTAGATATTGATGTGGGATCGGACAAGGATGCAGTCAAAAAGATGATAGACGTCTCCGGTCAGTTCGGAGTGCCGGTAACGGTATGGGGGGATGAGGTGGTGGTGGGATTTGATTCTGAGAAGCTGCATGATCTGGTGGGAAAAGAAGCGGGAGGTGGAGATTTCGACGTGGTGATTATCGGCGCAGGTCCTGCTGGTCTTACCGCGGCCATGTATTGTGCAAGAAAATCTCTTTCCACCGCGATCATCAGTGAAGATATCGGTGGACAGGCCCTCTGGAGCTGGTCCGTCGATAATTATATGGGATACCGAATGGTGACGGGGGAGGATTTGATGAAAAAATTCGAAGAACAGATAAAAGAGCTCCCTATTCATCTGCATCTCGATCGAGTCTCCTCAGTGAAAAGGAAAGATTCAGCATTCATACTGGAGACCGTCACCGGTAAATCGCTCCATGCAAAGAGTCTAATCATCGCAACCGGAAAACGCCCCCGCACCCTGGGGATCAAGGACGAGGATGCATACATCGGTCACGGAGTAAGCGTCTGTTCCACCTGTGACGGCCCCTTATACAAGGACAAAAAAGTGGCTGTGGTCGGTGGAGGCAATTCGGCTTTCCAGGCGGCTATCGAGATGAGCGGAATCGCACAGTGGGTGTATTTAATCGTCCGCAAAGTGATAAGGGCAGACCCTGTGTATCAGAAAAAGGTGGAGAAATTCAAAAATATCACCATTATCACAAATACCGAAGTTCTCTCTTATCATGGCAAACCCTTTTTGGATGGAATTACCCTCAAAGACCGTGAGACTGGACACGAAACCAGAATTGATATTGACGGTCTATTTCTGGAGATCGGACTTTCTCCCAACACGGAATTTCTGGGAGATCTGGTCCAGAAGAACGAACTGCAGGAGATCGTAGTCGATCATAACTGCCATACCAGCGTTGAAGGTGCTTTTGCGGCAGGAGATGTAACCCACATCATTGGGAAACAGATAATTATTGCCGCGGGAGAAGGGGCAAAGGCGGCGCTTGAAGCCCACCAACACGTGTTGAAGGGCTGATTCAGGCCGACCATCCCAGCTTATCCCGTAATTCTGTAGTCGCCTCACGGGGCAGAGCCTGACTGGCACGAGGGCGAACAACAAGAGATATGGCATCGACGAGTGGACTTGTTTTCTCATTTACCTTACAGATCGGATAGCTGGGGTTGAAACGCGACAGGGCTCGGGAAAACGCCTCAACAATCCGGCCTCGGGACCTGATATCAGGCCGGTTAAGATTTATCAGATGCTCGAGAATCGACAGATCCACAAGGGTGCTCGCGACCCATTCAATTTCGCAGGTATAGCCGAATACCCATATGAGAGGAGAATCTTTCATCGTGCGAATGAAATCCTGTACATTACATCCGATTGAACAGGAACCGATGAGCACACCCTCTATGGAAGAGTGATGAGCAATCTTTTTTATCCCTTTAAACAGGGTAGTAAGGTGCATCGCACATCCGATCTTTCCGCTCTCGGATTCGATCCCTCCGATGGTGCGACTTCCCCCGTGTGCTGCAATATAGAGATACAGGCGTTCCTCGCGGGTGTGAGAGAGATCGTCCTGCAATGCCCGATCGAATCCTCGTTTCTCATAAAAATTTGAATAATAAATATTGAAATCCCCCCGATATTGTTCAAGTCCCTCCAGGAAAGGAAGGACGGTGGGCCGTTTCGGCTTCTGTTCGGGTGTCCACCAGGGCCCCTCCATAACGAGTAGCGCAGCTTCGTCCACGAGATCACACGAAACGAGGGGTATGTTGTTCTTCTTATTTGATGTATCGAAAACGGGCAATGTTTAAACAAATGGCAGCGTATATTCAGTGAGGATTCTCCTATGGAACCGCTGACCATATTCACTTTTTTTGCGGCTCTTGGATTCGTGGTATGGGGATATCTGGTGGGTATAAAAAGGAACCTCTCCCTGATCCCCCGTTATTCGCCCGGACGGATAAAGAACGAACGTGGTTACACCCTGTGGATCGGATACAATCTGATGGGTATGGGAACACTGGGGGGAATCGATGGCCTCCTCCAGATCCTTTTTCCGGACACCCACGTGTCCATGTTTCTGGCCTATGCGGTCATCATCGTTCCGGCCATCATGATTCGCACCATTGCCGGTAAGAGACGTTACGAGGCAGGCCAGGCCTAGGGCCAGAGGTTAGCAGCGTGGAACTATCCCTCCTCTCCAGCATTGTGGTCATTTTTGGCCTCTCCATCGTGGTGATTTTTCTCTTCAATCTCCTGCGCATACCGGCAGTGGTTGGTTTTATTCTCACCGGGCTCCTGGTGGGTCCACACGGCCTCAGCCTGATCAGCGCCATCGAACAGGTGGAGTTGCTTGCGGAGATCGGGATCATCCTCCTCCTGTTCACCATCGGCCTGGAATTCTCTTTCCGCAATCTGTGGAAAATACGGCAGAGTGTACTGGTGGGTGGCTCCCTACAGGTTGCTTTGACGGCGCTCATCGCTACTGCAACCTGCCTGACCTTTGGCCTGCCCCCGAGGGAATCCATTCTGATCGGTTTTCTGGTTGCCCTTTCCAGTACCGCCATCGTTCTGAAAATTCTCCAGGAACGAGGGGAAGTGGACACCCCTCATGGCAATATGACTCTCGCCATCCTGATCTTTCAGGACCTTATTGCGATCCCGATGATGCTCGCCCTGCCTTTTCTCGCCGGGATCGGAACCCTGGAGGGGGGATCACTCCTCACCATGCTCTTCTGGGATATCGCGATCGTCGCATTTCTGGTCGCCTGTGCGAAGTGGTTCGTGCCCTTCCTGTTATTCCAGATCGCGAGAACGCGAAACCGAGAACTCTTTCTCCTGTTTGTGGTACTCACATGCATTGGTGTTGCCTGGCTTACCTCCCTGGCCGGCCTCTCCCTCGCCCTGGGAGCTCTCCTTGCGGGACTCATCATTTCCGAATCCGAATACAGCGGCCAGGCGATTGGGAACGTGATCCCATTTCGGGATATCTTCACCAGTTTCTTCTTCGTTTCGGTGGGAATGCTCCTGGATATTCAGTTCCTGATCGCTCACTGGGAGCTGGTTCTCCTCCTGGTGGTACTGGTAATCATCCTGAAAGCGGTGATCGCAGGAGCAGTGCCTGCGATTCTGGGGTATCCGATTCGAACCATTGTCCTTGTTGGAATGGGACTGAGTCAGGTGGGAGAGTTCTCTTTCATTCTATCCCAGAGCGGTCTGGCGTTTGGCCTGCTGACACCGGATGCGTACCAGATCTTTATTGCCGTGGCTCTGGTCACCATGGCCGCGACGCCTTTCCTTCTTTCCGCCGGTCCTCGGGTGGTGAATATATCCGGGTACCTCCCTCTTCCTGAGCGATTCCGCACCGGAAGAGTATCGGGTGAAGTTCGCCAGCCGCCTCCGCTTCACGATCACCTTGTCATCGTAGGATACGGTGTAAACGGAAGAAATCTTTCCCGGGCAGCCCGGGTAGGGAGCATTCCGTATGTCATTCTGGAAATGAACCCGGAGACGGTTCGGGCGGAAAGGGCAAAAGGGGAACCCATTGCATACGGTGATGCGACCAATGAGGCGATAATGCATCACGCCTCTGTCGAACAGGCGCGGATTCTAGTGGTGGTGATCAATGACCCGACCTCTTCGAGAAGGATTACCGAGCTGGCGAGGCGTATGAACCCAAATCTGTATATCATCGTGCGCACGCGCTATATCCAGGAGGTGGAGCCTCTCTACCGACTGGGAGCAGACGAGGTAATCCCGGAAGAATTTGAGACCTCAGTCGAAATATTCACCCGTGTGCTGAAGAAGTACC
>JAJRCO010000218.1 GCA_028678905.1 Methanomicrobiales archaeon | reverse complement strand
TAAACCAGTTGATCTTCCCCGATCAACCAATAAATGCCTTCCGATCTATGGTTCACCCGCAGAAAAGATTCAAAAACCTTTTAGTCTTTCAGAATGAGGAATTGCCGATAAAGAATGATCGACAGATTGTTAGAGGGAAACCACACGTTCCTTGAACGGGATTTTGCCCGCCATCATGAATATTTCCAGACTCTTGCCCGGGGACAGAACCCGAAGGTCCTGTGGATTGGGTGCTCAGATTCACGGGTAAATCCCGAACGGGTGACCTGGTCTAAAGCGGGTGAACTATTTGTCCAGCGGAATATCGGCAATATTATCCCAGTTCACGACTGGAATGTCGCAACCGTTCTGGAATATGCCATCAATCATCTGAAAGTAACCGATATCGTGATCTGTGGCCATTCAGACTGTGGAGCAATGAAAGCTCTGGATAAGGAATCTACAGATGTGTATATTCCCCTGTGGCTGTCCAATGCCCAGGAAGCAAAAACCCGCGTGGATACCAAGATCCCGCCCGGCGATGTACCGGAAAGGGCAAAAGAAAGAAAACGCATGCTCGAACAGGAAAACGTCCGGCTCCAGCTCGAACATCTGCGAAAGTATCCCTTGGTGAAAAACGCAATAAAAGAGGGTAAAATTTCACTCCATGGGCTGTACTATAACCTGGAAGATGGCTCTCTGACCCGGCTGGAGTGAAATCCGGACCATTTTTAATTTTTGGTTCATAGGGTAATTCTATTACTTAAAGTGATATTTTAACATTTGGCAAAAAAAACTAATAATTCAAATGAAATATTCTATTTTTTAATAAAATTCTGGTTTATAATAGAAAATTAACTATATTTTGCTTTATAATCAATGAAAAACCAATCAAACAAAAATTTACTAATTTTCTGATAGAAATATATAAATATAAGTT
This sequence comes from Methanomicrobiales archaeon, assembly GCA_028678905.1. Classification (GTDB taxonomy): domain Archaea; phylum Halobacteriota; class Methanomicrobia; order Methanomicrobiales; family JACTUA01; genus JAJRCM01. The sequence continues at coordinate 7,512 of JAJRCO010000218.1, read as the reverse complement.
TATCATTCATCTGCTGAGGGAGATGCTGGGGATAATGTCCACCTTCTTACGTTCCTGGAATCACCAAGCCGAACAAATCGCTGAAATAACCCTTCAAACTATAAAGCGGATTGCATCAAAAGACCGTGAACGCCTTGCCGATAAAGATAATCTCCTGTATACCCGTGAGTCATTGATGAACAAACTGGAATTCTCCCGCCCCGTCTGTGTAAAAAAATATCTGCGTGAAAAAGGAGCAGCAGGAGACGCACTCCTCTCCAATCTCCTCCTGCAGTTCTCCTGAAACCAGGCTTTGTTTCCCCACACTGCCTCACTTATTTTGCTACCAAATCCATCTTGATCGATATCATAGTCTGATAAATCCGTTTTATCCAAGCAGAAGCATGTTGCACTCGATTTCGAAGGATAGTCAGGTGAACATTGAGTATCGGTGCGGTAATAAAAGGTTATGGTGTATCTTTTTGCAGGGAGGTCACCTGGGTCGCCCCTCGATCCGCCTGTTCGACCGTCTCCCGGTAGCGGGCCAGCACCCCTGAGAGGGATTTTCTGACCGGTTTCCAGCGGGTGCCACGCTGTTCCAGCTCGTCGGGTGAGATGCAAAGATCCACACTCTTTTTCACCAAGTCAACCGCGATCCGGTCCCCGTCATGGACCAATGCAATAGGACCCCCTGCAATAGCTTCGGGTGCGACATGTCCGATGCATGGGCCCCGAGTGCCCCCCGAAAACCTGCCATCGGTAATCAAAACCACCCTCTGGTAATCCCTTCCAGCGAGGGCTGCGGTAGGAGACAGCATCTCGGGCATCCCCGGTCCTCCCCGCGGTCCCTCATACCGAATGACAACCACGTCGCCTTCCTGGATCTTTCCTGAAAGAATGGCTTCCATCGCCGGGAGTTCACCATCAAAGACTCTCGCCGGCCCAGTGTGTTTCCACATTTCCTCAGATACCGCCGCGCTCTTCACGACCGCTCCACGCGGAGCCAGGGTCCCGAAGAGGATCTTCAGTCCCCCACCATGGTGGGCCGGATTGTCGAGCGGTCGAATCACCTTATCATTTTTTACTATTGCGGTTCCTGCGATCTCCAGAATAGATTGGCCGGAAACCGTGGGAGAATCCTCCAGATGGGTCCGGATTCGGGAGAGAACTGCCGGAACTCCTCCTGCCCGATAAAGATCCAGCATCGTATACGGACCTCCCGGCTGTAATGAACTGAGATGGGGGATCTCCTCACTGATAACGTTAAAATCATCCAGAGTCAGCCGTATTCCCGCTTCCTCTGCGAGCGCCATCAGGTGCAGAACGGTATTGGTGGATCCACCGAGGGCCATGTCGATCCGGATTGCATTACGCAGAGCAGAAGGGGTGAGGATGTCCCGTGCCCGAATCCCTTCATTGATGAGAGCGAGCATTCGCTCTCCGGATTCCCGCGCTATCCGCAGTTTGGCCGCATCGACCGCAGGGATGGCAGCACAGGTGGTGAGGGACATCCCCATTGCCTCGGTAAGACAGGCCATTGTATTGGCGGTATACAGCCCCTGGCAGGACCCGCACCCGGGCATCGCACAGGCTTCGAGATCTGCTAGTTGCTCCTCAGTTATTGTCCCCCGGGCCACCTTCCCGACGCCCTCAAAGATATCGGTCAGGGACAGCTCTTTACCGTCCATGGCGCCGGGGAGCATGGGGCCTCCCGTGACCAGCAATGCGGGGATATTCAAGCGTGCCGCGGCCATGAGCATACCCGGGACGATCTTATCGCACGTCCCCACTCCGATAATACCGTCGAAACGGTGGGATTGTACCATCAATTCGATGGAATCCGCGATATTCTCCCGTGAGGGGAGGGAGTAGCGCATCCCCTCATGCCCCATCGCGATTCCATCACAGATCCCGATGACTCCAAATTCGAAGGGCACCCCGCCCGCTGCGATGATACCCTCCCGGACCTTTTCCGAAAGGGTACGCAGGTGCACGTGCCCTGGTACGATGGTGTTCCATGCATTCGCGATGCCAATAAACGGGCGATGCATCTCTTTGTTGGTGATACCGAGGGAACGCAGCAGGGCCCGGTTCGGAGCCCGCTGATAACCCTCCGTGACTACTCCACTCCGTATTCCTTTTTTTTCTTTCATCCGCTTCCTCCGTTATGGACCACAGAGATTCTCTCCCTCGTACATCTTTACCACGTCCCCAATGACGATAATCGCAGGGGGGGATACACGGTCATGCACCACAGTCTTTACGATGGTATCCAGGGTTCCGGTTACCACCCGCTGATCTTTGGTGAGTCCACGTTCGATGATGGCTACCGGAGTGACCGGAGCCCTACCCCCCTTCAGCAGCGCATCGACGATCAGGGGGAGATTTTTCACTCCCATCAGAATCACCAGGGTCCCCCCCATCTGACCGAGAAGATCCCAGCGGATCACGGACTCTGATTTCTCCGGATCCTCATGACCGGTAACCAATGTCACCTGGGAGGCGTGCGACCGGTGGGTAACTGGTATTCCCACGCAGGCCGGGACCGCTATCGCGCTGGTGACTCCCGGCACCACCTCCACATCGAGGCAATGGGTGCGGAGAACCTCCAGTTCTTCGCCTCCTCGTCCAAACAGGAAGGGATCTCCCCCTTTCAGGCGGACCACGCGTTTTCCTTCTTCTGCACGTGCCACCATGATATCTTCTATCTCCGCCTGTTCCAGCGTGTGACGGGATCCAAATTTTCCGCAATCGATGAGTTCGGCGGTAGAGGGTAGGGTGGAGAGAATCTCCCCTGCCAGCTGGTCATAGAGCACCACATCCGCCGCATCGATGACCTCCCGTCCCCGCATCGTAAGTAGACCGGCCTTGCCAGGGCCGGCCCCGACCAGGAATACCTTACCCTTCTGTTGCATCCCCCACCCGCGCCTGCGCTTCTGCGATGAGATCTGCGGCCTGTTCTTTCAGTCTTCGACCCAGATCCCTTGCCTCCGGTTCACTCTGCACGTCACCTTCAAGCCTCTTCCACCGGCTTCCATCCAGCGAGAGTGCCTCAATCATCAGATAACTGTGCTCGCAGTAAATGCCCAAGGGGGTGAAGCATCCTCCCCCGATCTCCTCCATCGCTGCCCGTTCCATAAGGACATCGTTCCTGGTGGTGGGATGATCCAGCGGGCGGAAAGTTTCGATCAATGCGGGGTCATTACGGCAGACCACGGCGACGGTCCCCTGATTTGCGGTGGGGATAAACCGCTGGGGGGGGAGCTTAACCCCGCTCACCTGATAACCCAACCGCTGGATTCCTGCCTCTGCAACCACGATCGCGTCGAAATCGCCGGCGACCAGACGTCGGATGCGGGTATCCAGGTTACCCCGGAGCGGTTTGATGGTTACCGCGGGGTCGTGACGGAGTAGCTGGGACTGGCGTCGCATGCTGGATGTTCCGATGGTCTGGACATGCCCGATATCCCCTTCGAAAATGAGGAAATCTGCCGGTGAATCCCGGGGGAGGATGGCACAGATGGGAAGTTCAGGAGGACGTTTTGCCGGGATGTCCTTCATGCTATGCACTGCCGCATCGATCTCGCCATGGAGGATAGCGTCATCCAGCGCCCGGACAAAGATCCCCTGCCCACCTATCTCGTGGAGAGGAACCTCGGTCACCCGGTCACCCTGAGTTTTGATGATCGCTGTCTCTACTTCATTTCCCTGGTTGGTCAGCCTGCGGCAGACCGTCTCTGCTTGGGCGAGAGCCAGTTTACTACCCCGTGTTCCAATTCTTAGATGCATTCGCGATATGCCTCCGCAAGGTATGCGATCTCATCCGCTCCGTGTGCGAGGGAAAGGAAGTTCGTCTCAAACTGCGAGGGGGGAATAAAAATTTCCCGTTTCATCATATTCTCCCAGAAGATCCGGAAAGCGGCGGTGTCGCTTTGTTTGGCCTGCACATAATTGGCAGGTGGCTGTGATCGGAAGAAATACTTGAACATGGATCCAAGGCGGACAAATGACCCCTGACGGTCTCCAGGCAGGGATTCTTCGATCTGCCGGGTGCCCGCATCCAGGGTACGATAGATCTTCGGATGATCTCTCAGATAGTGAAGCGTAGCAGCCCCTGCCGCAAGACTTAGCGGGTTCCCGTTGAAGGTACCGGCCTGATAGACCGGCCCCGCCGGCGCGATCATCTGCATGATCTTCCGGGGGCCACAGAACGCCCCGATAGGGAGGCCTCCGCCGATTATTTTTCCAAACGTGGAAATATCCGGTTTCACCCGGTACTGCACCTGGGCGCCCCCGATTCCCAAACGATATCCGGTGATCACTTCATCAAAAATCAGGAGCACATCGTGCGCGGCAGTGATTTCCCGCACAGCCTCTAGATATCCTCTCTGGGGAGGGATGGGGCCGATGTTACCCATCACCGGTTCCAGGATGAAGGCTGCAATATCCTCCCGGTTGCGTAGGAGCGTTTCCAGGGCATCGCTGTCGTTGAACGGTACCTGGTGGGTGTAGGCGACCAGATCCGGAACCACACCAGCAGAATCAGGAATTCCCAGGGTGGTGGCCCCGGATCCTGCTTTCACCAAGACTGCATCATGGGCTCCATGAAACCCCCCTTCGGTCTTTATGATACCCATCTTTCCGGCATACCCCCGCGCCAAACGCAGCGCGGCCATGGTCGCTTCTGCTCCAGTGGATACAAACCTCACCATTTCCATTCCCGGGTGGTCGCCAATGAGCAGGGATGCAAGATCGAGCTCCGCGGGGGTGGGGGTTCCATACAACCACCCTTTATCCAGCTGTGCCCGGATGACGTTCAGAATGTAAGGATGTGCATGTCCCAGGAGAAGAGGCCCATACGCCATGCAGCAGTCCAGCAGGGACTCTCCGTCTACAGTATGGAGCCGCGAACCCGCGGCGTGCGTGGTATAAAAAGGAAACGGGCGGATTGCTCGCACCGGGCTGGACACCCCACCGGGAAGGATTTGCTGTGCTCGGGCGAAGAGCTCTTCACTCTTCATCCAGCCACCCTGCCACCTGCTCCGCGTAATAGGTGATGATCAGGTCTGCTCCGGCCCGTTGCAGGCTGATGAGGCTTTCCAGGACAGTCTTCCGCTCATCGATCCAGCCCTTCTCTGCGGCTGCTTTGATCATCGCGTACTCTCCGCTCACCTGGTAAGCAGCTACCGGCAGACCTAGAGATTTGATGCGGGCAAGCACGTCCAAGTACCATCCGGCCGGTTTTACCATCAGCAGATCCGCACCTTCCCCCACATCCAGTTCTGATTCTCGGAAGGCCTCCCGGGCGTTGGAGGGAGGAAGCTGGTAGGTGGTCCGGTCTCCAAATGAATAGCCGGAATCAGCTGCCTCCCGGAAAGGACCATACAGAGCGCTGGCGAACTTGGTCGAATAGGAAAGAATCAGCACATCCTCAAAGCCGTTCTCATCCAGCGCCGCCCGTGTCCAGAACACCACCCCATCAAGCATGCAGGACGGAGCCACGATATCTGCTCCGGCCCTGGCATGGCTTACCGCAATTGCCGCCATTAGATCAAGGGATACATCATTCAGTACATCCATCCCCTGGGCAGTTTCACCCACAATTCCGCAGTGTCCATGGGTGGTGTATTCGCAGGCACACACATCAGTGCAGATCACCATTTCCGGGACAGCCTTTCTGACAGCCCGGATGGATCGCTGGACGATCCCGTCTTCGGCATACGCGGCTTCTGCATTCTCCGATTTTCCCCGGGGGATTCCAAACAGGAGGATCGCCCGGATTCCCGCCCGATACAGACGCCTGGCCAGGTCGGGGATCTCCGGTTCTGCATACCGGAATACCCCCGGCATAGAAGGCACAGGGATCTTTCCTCGCAGGTTTTCATCTACAAAAAGAGGCGCAATCAGCGACTCTCGGAATATCCGAAATTCTTTGAAGAGCAGCTGGAGATTCCGCCGCCGAAGCCTCCTCATTCTTGTCCGGGGAAACAAACGCTCCTACCTCCCTGTAACAGGCGTGTATGGCCTGTGCTGTACGGTGTGCCGCCAATCAAGATAAAGGAAGGGTATTGGTCGATTTTGCAGGGGTTGGTTGTTATTCCGTGCCCAATTTGCCGCAGCATTCACGATAGAGCGGGTCTTTTATCCGGAGCACATCTGTCCAGCCAGTATATCCGCAGTAGATGCAGCCGTCCCCGTCACAATGGCGGCATTTCATGGCTGGCTGGGCTACCAGGACGAATCCCTGTTTGTCGCAATAGGTGCAACGTTCTCCTCCACAATGACCGCAGATTTCCTTTGCGTATACCTTTTTCTCCTGGCTCATACGGTAATCTCTCTGTAGTTGGTGGGAGGTAAAAAACGAAAAAGATATGCCCCCTACCAACCTCCCCGATTCGAGTTCATCCGAAAGCATGATGAAAGCGAGTCATCCGCTAGATGTTTGGAGAGAAAAGGAATATGTTTCCCCCAACCTACACTCCCTTATGCCGCTGGGTATCGCCATCGATCTCGGAGCAACCCATACCAGGGCTGGATTGATCGACCGATCAGGGCAGATTCTGCACCGAGTCTCTACGCCGACCCCCCACCAGGATATCGCTCGCTTCCTCCTTTCGCTCATCCGGAACGTGGCGACCGAGGAGGAGATCTCCCAGGCGGTTGGGGTCGGTATCAGCGCAGCGGGTCCCGTTGATATCCAGCAGGGTGTTCTCGTAAATCCTCCCAACATACCTCTTCGCAATATTGCCCTGGTAGGTCCCCTGACCGAATCACTGGGGATTCCGGTATATTTGGCGAATGACTGCCACGCCGGTATTATCGGCGAGGCATATTTCGGTGCGGCCCAAGAAACCGAAAATGTCGCTTACGTAACTCTCTCCACCGGAATCGGGGGCGGCATTCTCTCGGGGGGGCGGATTATTCTGGGAAAAAAAGGTAACGCCGCGGAGATAGGCCATTTCTTTGTTGATAGCACCTATAACATGATCTGTGGATGCGGTTATCCTGGCCACTGGGAGGGATACGCATCGGGTCGGTTTCTTCTTTCTTTCTATCGGGCCTGGCATATCCATCACCATAAAACGTTCACCGAAATACCTTCCATCCCGGAAGATATCTTTCACGCCGCATGCGAGGGACTTCCCAACGCATTGGAATTCATGGACACCCTGGGGATCATCAACGGAAGGGGCATGTCTGATGTCATTGTGGCCTACGATCCGGAACTGATCATTCTTGATGGTTCTGTCGCTCTGCACAACTATTCCCATCTGGTCCCCCTCATGGAGGAACATATCGATCGGTTCCTTCCCCTTCCCGAGATCCGTCTCAGTTCCCTGGACGGGGATGCTCCTCTCCTCGGAGCATCTATCCTTGCATATGGATATGATACAAGCATCGGGTCGTTGAATGAGGGGGGAACCTTCCTGTTCGAACGTAAATCAGAGAAAGGAACGTAGCGCGAGAATAGATTAATGAATCGCAGGAACCGGCTCTAAGGAACGGTCTTTCTGGTACTTCCAGGCACGATCC
>JAJRCO010000377.1 GCA_028678905.1 Methanomicrobiales archaeon | reverse complement strand
TGAGCTGGGTGGAATCCGCGAAGATGATAGGGAGGGCATTTACCTTTATTACCGCATCGCTTTCCTGAATAGTGACCTGCAGGTTCCGAATGACCCGATCCACGATCGTGTCACAACTCACCGGTTCGAACGTCTGCCCGCGGGTGCTCACCCGGGAATATTCCAGGAGATCCTGCACCAGAGCCTGCATCCTCTTTCCGCCTTCCACGATATAGCCGATATACTCGTCCGCGTCGGTGTTGAGCCTTCCCTGGTATCTGCGGGAGAGGAGCTGGGAGAAGCTGACCACATTCCGTAACGGCTCCTGGAGGTCGTGCGAAGCAATGTAGGCGAACCGTTCCAGGTCCTCGTTGGACTTCTTGAGGTTCTCTATATACTGTTGTAATGTATCCTGCGCCTTTTTGCGATCCGTGATATCCTGACCCTGGGCGATCGTAGAGAGAACCGTTTTTCCGTCCTCTTTATAAAGGGTCGCTGAATTCCAGAGTACGATTTTTATCCCTCCGTCGCGGTGGAGAATAGGAATTTCGACGGTCTCCCATTTTTCCCCTGCTGCGGTTTTCTTTATGAGATCCATCGATTGCTTTAGATATTTTTCCGGAAAGAGGATATTGATCTCTTTACCGATTACCTCCTTTGCCTCCCGGCCAGTCAGTCGTTCAAAAGCCCTATTGAAATGGGTAATACGAAATTGCGGATCCCATACGACGATGGGGGCGTTGGCGTAGGTAATGAGATTCTCCAGATACTGCTGTGTCTGCCGGAGTTCCCGTTCTGACTGGAGGAGATTCTCATTGGTCTGCTGAAGATCTATGTTTATCATCAATCGATGCATGGCAACCGCGATGGAATCGGCCACACTTTTCATCACCGCGAGTTCTTCATCAGTGAAGGTTTTACGGGATCGGGTCCCGAAGGAAATGGTACCGATCACATCACCTTCGATGATGAGAGGATGACAGGCATATGCCAGGACTCCATAGGATTTCACCAGATCTGTGCGAGGATCAGGGGTGACAGGAATATTTTCTACCACAATACTGCAACCATCGCGGGCCGCACACTCGCAGACCGCGAGACCATTCTCCAGCCATTCCATCCTCTTTGCCTCCTTATCAGGAATCCCCGCAAAGGCATTGAGATGAAGCCGGTTCTCCTTGGGAACTTCCAGATAGTTGAAGAAGACATCGCAATTCAGAAAGCTCATGGTCTCCAGGCAGAGATCGTTGATAATATCCTGGGGATTCTCGGTGTTGAGCAGACGGCCTGCGACTCCAGCCAGCAGTTCTTCCCGTTGCTTCCTCCATTGAAGTGATTCCTCCAGTTTTTTTTGAGCCTCTTCTTTTTGTTTGCGGTCGGTGATGTCCTCCTCAGAACCCGCCATTCGCACCACTTTCCCCGCCGCATCCCTGTAGATTAGGCCCCGGTCGAATATCCATTTCCATGATCCGTCTTTGCAACGCACCCGGTACTCCATCGCAAAGACCGGTGTTTTCCCCTCGAAATGTTCCTGTACTGCGGCGAATACCTTCGGAGCGTCATCGGGATGGATTCCATTGCTCCATTCCTCCTCCCGGTTGCTTACCTCATGATCTTCATATCCCCGGAGTGCCTTCCACTGTGAGGAGTACATCACCATGTTCCTGATAACGTCCCAATCCCAGATAGCGGCGTGTGAACCCGCAAGGATCAACTCATACCGGGCCATGAGATCATGAAGTTCCTCTTCGGCTCGTTTTCGTTCCCCGATATCCATGACATGTGCCACTATCCCCCGGATCCGTCCTTCCTCGTCCTTGTCCGGAACGCAGGTCACCTGCACCCAGCGGGGTTCGCCGTGCTGATAAGGCATCATTTTCTCATATTTGACCACCCTGCCAGCCATCGCTCCCTCCAATTCCGGGCGGATCTCCCGCCAAACCGCTTCCCCTAACACTTCCCTTATATGACGACCCTCGATATCCTGTGCCGGCCTCCCAAACCAGCTTTCATAGCCCTTATTGACACTCCGATACCGGAAATCGGAATCGATGTATGCGATCAGGGCCGGGACCGTATCCATTACCAGATGCTCCCTTCTTTCCTGAACTTGGAGCGCTTTCTGACTCTCTTCGTACTCTGTTCGCAGATGTTCCTCGATTCGCTTCTGTGCAGAAAGATCGGTCGCTACGACGCATATGCTGCCCAAGTCCCCGGTCTGTATCAAAGAAAGCATCATAGGGTAAACAGGACCATCGACAGCCTGGAAACGGATCTCCCCTTTATTCGCTATGGCATCCGGGTTTTCCAGAAGTGTGTTGAATCGTTCCCTGTCCTCGGAAAAAATGTAGGAATCGATCGGAAATCCAATCATCTTTTTCAGAGGTGCTCTCACCAAACCCGAAAAATACTGATTACAGAAGAGGATTGTTCTATCTTCGGAGAGTATGATCGCCGCGTCATTCATTTCCTGGATCAGAATACGATAGGGGTAATCTGCTCCCTGCAGAGTGAAGACTTGCTGACCATCGGTTCCCTCTACCACCACCGCGTCGACTTGACCTGTTCGTATAGCCTGCAGCGTCTCCATTGCTTCTTGCAGTTGCGCACGAAGATCTGCGATCTCCGCTTCCAGGTCTTTTTTGCTCTTCCGGCTGTGGATTGTCGGAGTATGATTCGGTGGCATACAATCGCAGGTTACCTTTGCTATGGCCTCACATCAGATCCCATCATGTGATCCGATCCGGGCATGTCCTATGATTGCGGGCAGGGAGCATTTTTTGTTGATGGTGGCACACAGGCACTGGTCCCTCCCTTATCTGTTATGTCTCCTTATCACCCATGCACTCTGCGGATAACAGGAGCGTAAGTTATTATCAGCAATTGGCTCTAGTTAATAGTTTGCAATACTCCACCTATCGATGTTTAATTTATAATGGAGAGGAAAGCTCTGCTGCACTCCAACATAATGGGTTAGAGATGCCATAAAATTCTTTCCGACTTATCCAAGGATCTTCCAATGATAGCAGTCTTGATCAATCCTCGTTAGCAGCGGTGGGGGACAGTATCCGAACAACAGGATCCATAAGCCGCATCATGTGGTGAGCAAATTCATGGCAAACACTACAACTCAAGCGGAGACATATCAAACATGGCAGGAGAGCAGACACTGAAGAGCAATGACCAGATAGAATCTGGAGAATTCACTGATGAATCGTTTATCTCCTAATAATATCAATCAATTTTTTTTCGTTACTCTCATGTGGGTGTAAAAGGGATATTTTTTTTATGTAATATCAGAATTTTTGGATTATTCAGAATTTTTATATAGTATACATTTCCATCTTATAGTGCATGAGATCAGATATGAACCAAGATTCATGCTGCCCCCTGCCCGGTTCGAGCGGCCGCTGCACGGTGGAAGCAATCGTGAGCGTGGACGAACGGGGACAGATGGTGCTCCCGAAAGAGTTACGCACACGTGCTGGGATCGGTCCAGGAGATAAACTCGCGGTGATCGGATGGGAGAAAGACCAGAAAGTCTGTTGCATTATGCTAATCCAGGTTGAAAGACTTGCTGAACCGGTTAAGACGGTCGTAGGTCCGATGATGAAAGGAGTTTTATAAAGGAAGGAAAATCCATGACAGAAGAAAAAATACGAAAGAAAGTACGGGAAGGATATGCGAAAGTGGCCCAACAGCAGCAATCCTGCTGCGGCCCATCTTCCACCTGCTGCGACTCTGTGAACACTGCAGACGCCCTTGCGCAGAAGGTCGGGTACAGCGAACAGGATATTGCATCGGCTCCGGAAGGAGCAAACCTTGGACTCGGGTGCGGAAATCCGGTTGCACTGGCTTCTCTCCAGCAAGGAGAGACCGTGCTTGACCTGGGTTCCGGGCCGGGATTTGATTGCTTCCTCGCCGCTCAGAGAGTCGGAATTACGGGCCACGTGATCGGTGTCGATATGACACCGGAGATGATCGCGAAGGCGCGGGAGAATGCGCAGAAAGGTTCGTATACCACCGTCGAATTCAGGTTGGGCGAGATCGAGCATTTGCCCGTCGCCGATAGTTCTGTCGATGCGATCATCTCCAACTGTGTCATCAATCTCTCACTGGACAAGCCCCAGGTTTTCCGTGAGGCATTCCGGGTACTGAGGGACGGGGGACGTCTGATGATCTCGGACACCGTACTTCTGAAACCGCTCCCCGAATTTATCCAGAAATCGGTGGCTGCCTACGTGGGATGTGTGTCCGGTGCGATGCGTAAGCAGGACTATATCGATGCCATAAAAAAGACCGGTTTCAAGGACGTGCAGATCCTGAAGGAGACCCCGTTCTCTCTAGATTGCAGGGTCAGCGATCCCACCGCTCAGGCGATTGTGAATGATTTCAATCTATCCGGTGAAAAGCTGAAAGAATTGGAAGGATCCATCGCGAGCATTCAGCTCACCGGGATAAAACGCAGTTAAAAAAATCATTTTTTTCACCATCCTGTACAGCCCGGGAGATCGCCTGAACTAACTGTTCGATCTCCCAGAACTGGACATCCGCCATCCCATTTTTTTCGATGCCCTGATCGGTGGCGATGATGTGGATATCGGGTCCCAAACCGGAGCTGCTCAACTTCTTTGCCGCACACTGGTCCTTACATCCGTCGATGACAACCAGACAATCGGTGTATTCCAATCCACAGATAAGATCGTGGGTCGTCTGTTTAGCAGTCAGATGGCACGTGAAACGCTCGGGATACCGTCGGACAAGAACCGATGCGGCCTGCGTGGTGAGTCGCCCGGTATTGGAGACCCCGGAGCAGGTGAGGAGAGCAAAGGAACGTTCGCTCATCGAGGTTCCATCGAAACGTGACTCATGTCATGCCATCCGAAACTTTCGCTCGCACTCCTGTACGGTCGACGTGGACATTCACATGGTCCCTGCCGCAAAAGATCCATAAATCAGACCCCCAAAGGTACAAAACACCACCAGCAATGCAATATACGTGATCGTCTGGCGATTGCCCATGTACTTCCGAACTACCAGGATGCTTGGTAGCGAAATGACCGGATCGGCGAGGAGATACGCCAGGAGAGGCCCTCGGTTGACCCCGAGATCGAGAAACATCCGCGCCATGGGCACTTCCACCAGCGTGGGGAAGTACATGAACGTCCCGAAAAGGACCGCAAGCAAATTTGAACCAACCGAATTCGTCCCCAGGATCGATTCCAGGAGATTTCCCGGGAGTATGGCACTGATGGCCCCGGCCGCGAAGATCCCGATAAAGAGCAGGGGAAATATGGTCTTCATGAATGACCAAGTCTCTTCCAGCCAGATCCTGGCTTCCTCTGAGGAGAACCAGCTTTTGACTTCCCACACGATGACCGCAAGCAGGGGTGGGATCAGGAGAAACCGGAGAGGAATCTCTCCGATGGCATAGGTAACAAATACGTTCAGTGTCCCCACAAAAAGGAGGATGACCAGCGTTCCTATAAAGGCGACCACCTTTCGCTGGTTGTCTGTATCTCCACCCTGTGCCGAAGGAGCACAGGTGCAGGCAGGTGAAACGGCCGCCGGTTCGGCCGATGTCTCCCAGAACAGGGAAGAGAGGGTCAGCCCGATCACCACCGCAAAGGAAACGGACAGGATAATCCGGGCAAGCGCAAAGTCCCCACCCAGCACGGTCCAGGTAAACGCGATCGCAAGAATGTTGGTGGCGGGAGCCGTATACAGAAATGCGACTGCAGGACCCAGCCCGGCACCCTTCTTTTTTATCCCGGCAAACAGAGGGAGAATGGTACAGGAACAGACCGCGAGGAGCAATCCAGCAACGACGGCCACGGGATACGCCTTATATATGGGAATCTTCTCCCCCAAATACCGGGTGATCGCCTCTTTTCGAAGCAGGGCGTTCATCGCCCCCGCGATGAAGAAGGCAGGTATGAGGCAGGTCGCCACATGTGCCATGAGATAATCGATCAGGCCGGAAATTCCTCCCATTACCGCGGTGGTGAGCAGGTCAGTTGCCATCGGTCGGGCCTCCGGAGAGGGCCTGTACGAACACACATTCGCTCATTCTTACCTCGTCATCACGGATTTCAGCCCTTCAACGAATCGAGAGCGTATCCCCTATGGATTCTCATCGGACCACCAGGACGTGCAATCCGGACTGATGTACTACTGCCTCGGTCGTACCCCCAAGAATCATCTCCGGCACCCCGTATTTTCCCTTCGCACCCATCACGATGAGCGATGCCCCAGAGTCATGGGCGACATTATGGATCTCGGTGATGGCATTCCCGGTACGGATCACGGTACTCACCTTTTCAAACCCCATGCCCCGGAGCTTTTTCTTCAGCTCGTCGAGACGCTGGGTATTGCTCCGGTTGAGTTCGTCCATCTGTTTCGGGGTGGCATAGGAGAGGTGCCGAAGATCCTGTACATGGACGACCAGAACCTCTGCCGGTCGCGCAGGCGCCATCCAGGTGAGGTATGGCAGGCACCGCTCTGCGTTTTCGGAAAAGTCCGTCACGTACAGGATCCGGCCGAAGATACGGTCCGTTGCGAGCCGGCAGGTCATCGCCCCCGCTTCCTCCAGGATCTTCATGCGCAGGATAAGGACCGTGGCTTCGGCGTGATGAATGACATTCTCGGTGGTACTTCCCAGCAGCATGCGGGAAACAATACTCCTTCCATGCGATCCGAGCACGATCAGGGAGAGATCCTCCCGCTCAGAGCGCTCGATAATTTCGATCCAGGGAATACCGTGTATCACTGTTGTGGTTACGACAGGTACACCGCAGGACCGGAGATGTTTCTTCCATGTGCTAAGCACCTCTTCGTCGTATGCAGATATCTGTGGATTCACCGACGCATCCCGCAGATTCACCACATGCAGGAGTTCGATCTCATCCACTCCCACCCGTGCGATCTCCTCTACCGCAGAGAGTATCTTCCCGGTGCCCTCCCACATATCCAGAGGAACAAGCACCTTCCGTAGTCCGGACATCATCCCCCTCCCGGAAAGAGATGCTGTGTCCTCAGGCAGACCTTCACCAGCATCAGCATCACCGGCACTTCGATCAGCACTCCTACCACGGTGGCCAGTGCCGCCCCGGATGAGAGCCCGAAGAGCAGGGTCGCTGTCGCGATGGCCACCTCAAAATGGTTGGAAGCCCCGATCATCGCGGCCGGGGCGGCGTTACGATACTCCATTTTCAGCACCCGCGCCAGGGAATATCCGATGACAAAGATAAACATGGTCTGTATGAAGAGCGGGATCGCGATCCAGAGGATGGTGAGCGGATTCCCGATGATCACGTCTCCTTTAAAGGTAAACAGGAGTACCAGCGTCCCCAGAAGCGCGACGATGCTGATGGGTGTGAGCAGGTGCAGGAACTTTGTCTCAAACCAGACCATTCCCTTCCGGGCAATCACCCCCTTCCGGGTGAAGTACCCG
>JAJRCO010000043.1 GCA_028678905.1 Methanomicrobiales archaeon | reverse complement strand
TGCTATATGTCTACATTGTGGTAAATAGAGAATCTCAACGGATACATTCTCGAATAAAATTCCAGAAATCATGGTTTATTTAATGAAATAGTTCTTATTCCATCTTATAATACTCAATGCTGGGCTCTTTATGGTAATTTATTCTTAACCCTACAGTTGCTCGTGAACGGAAGTGGTTCCCGTCCAGGGCCTTCCGCCGTAAAATGCGGCGCTACGGAAGTACCATGCACCCACGGGGGGGAGTACGATGAAGAAACCGACATGTGGGATGGTTGTTGTAGTGGTTCTGATCTCCTTCCTGGTACCCCGTCCGCGGCATCTGCCGTCACCCTGGTCACCGGGAGAGGGACGGTGATGTGGCCCGGGGTCGATGATACCTCTAGCATTTACCGCCCGAAATCAAAGCTGCCGGAAATGTTAAAGGGCAGGTGTCCTTTCAACACCGCGATATCGGTGTGGTGGCAGAACAGGGTGAGATTCAATGTGTGGCGATTGTGGATTCTACCGCGTATTTGAGCGGAACGTATACCCACTCCAGCGATGCGGTCGTGGTGGGATCCCCGTTCCTGTTTGTGGTGGTGTTCCGGCCAGGGTGAGGGAGCGTTCACTCCCGATCTTATCTCAAAAGTGGATTATCAACCCACGGGGTGTGATCCCATCACATGGTGTTATTGGGGAACGGTCAGTGAGTTTGCCGATTGACAGGGAAATGTCCAGATCACCTCTCTGTGATCCTTTTTGTGGGCTTATGGAGGTCGATGAACACGAACGTATTCGCGATTCTCCCAAAATAATGGAAAGTTCAGGAAAGGAGGTTATTTTCGTTTCTTTTCTTCTATTGTATAAGTAAGTGCAGTATCCCCCACAGACACCTGCTGCATAGGTACGGATTTTTCTCCGTCGCTCAGATAGAACTTCAACCTATCCGGATGGATCCATTCTGATCGCATATACCAGGTCACATGCCCAATTTCGATGGGCACCATCTACATCATCGTTACCTTCTCTTAAGAGTATGCACGGCACCGGTGGAGAGTCAGAATAATCAGATAAGTGACGAATGCGCCGAAAAGAATAAAAATTTCGGTTTTCCGATCGGAAGAGGACATAATCCCCAAAAGGAATAGTTCAAATATGCGATTGCGGAGTTGAGTCCTCGTCTGCCACATGTCATACACAGCGCGAAGAGGAATGCTCATCGAACGTCGATAATCGATCGCGAATAGCCGCAGGCAATCGTGCTCGATCTTTTTTCCGGGTCTTACCTGGCGAACGTGTAGCCATTCACAATCGGCCTTTGGAATCTATAAAGGTTTATTTCACCGTTTAAACGAGCTGTAAAAAAAGGATAATGAACTAAAACTCAGAAAATAGATTGAGGTTATTCTTCCTTCGTTGCCTATTCCGACCCCTTCAGCTCGGGAGTTTGCGATTGGTCACTGGAAGAATCCGGAATTATCCAACGCCCGTCGCCATTGATGCTCAAGGAATAATTACGGGGAGCAATAGATTTCTACACGACTTCCCCAGGCAGAAAGACTACTACCTCTCCTGATTTATGCAATTCTTCACCGTCTCACGATGTGCAAGAAAGGCTATATGGTGTGGTCCATGATGCTCCACGTGAGACGAATGGTGAAACCGGATAGTAGCCACCAAGAGAAGGGGGAGGATTCAAAAGCATATACTACATTCGGAGATCTGTACTTTTCTGAAGGGCAGTACGAAGACGCTATCCAACAGTATGTCCGGGCATTGGAAGCGAATCCAGATGATCTCGAGGCCTGGAATAAACTCCATAATTCTCTCGTAAATTTAGGGAGAGCAGACGAAGCCCAGAGTATCGCTTCCAAGATACAAGAAGTGAAGGATAGATCCACTCCTCCCTCTACAGGAACCGCACCAATGAAGGCGCTCCTCCTGTTTAAAGAGATATTACGCCAGAAAATATTGGTCACATTTTGTCCAGGACAATACCCCAAAAAACCAAAGGCGACAAGTTTCTGTATATAACACTGATACTTCTGTGTGCAGCCATTCTCGCAGTTATCCTTTTTAATATGGGCGGTCAAAAAACTGTTTTTCCCCACGCCATCTCCGCATGGAGAGATGGTTCTTGATACCTCACTGATCTGTCAGGATGGTGGACCTACACCATCACCGGGGGACATACATATGAAATCCAGCTAAACTCCAGTCAGCCAGTGACCTCATACCTGTGTGAATATGTCGATAAGCTTCAGAGTGATGGGACGAGATGTCGTGGAAATGTCCAGCAGAGATTTATTGAGTCTACAACATCCTACCATGCAACGGTTGTTTTTCCGTCGGAGGTGAATGATCTCTTCCTGATAACAGAACAGAACGATACGAAAAAATAAGCAGAATCTCCTAACCGAGCAGGTAATTTTCTCTGAGCGGAAAATCGTAAGTGTGTGATAACATCTGTCTTTCCACGTGGTTCAGGGCCCCAGCGGAAAAAGAAAGAATCGCCGAGAGTGGCTGAGTCTGCCCGAAAAATGAAGTAGGCCGCGGTTATCACTATGCAATTTGATCGATCACTTTTCTAATTTTTTCGGTTATCAGGTCCGCCATGCTATCCCGATTCTCCCGGGTAAGCAAGAACACCTCCACATCGTTGCGATGTTTGATGGCCTCGATATACGCGTTACCATGGAGGGGAATCGTGGCGAGGAGCGGCACCGGGCTGTCTAAGAGCGTAATAACCAGGGACCGAAACTGTAACGAAAAGCACTCCATCTTCCCGATCTCGTCGATGATGAACAGACGATGGACCGAAGAATCGAAGGTAAGGGTAGAAAGGAACGCTTCAAAATCTTCTATATTCACGCGATATTTTCCGACTATGGGCCCGTGGTTACCGCGGGCATCGGAGAGGACGCTTCTCCCGCCTTCCAGAGACACTAATTCAAATCCTTGCCGGATACCTCTTACACGAATCTCAGCGGTATAAAATCCCGTGGGAGAGAGATCCCTCAACCCTTCGGCGACCGCCCGTATCACCGTGGTTTTGCCACTACCTGGAGGGCCCGTGAGGAGGAAATTCTTGGTGTGCATGGCAATTATTTGATTCGTTTCGTCACTAATCAAACACACACTGGGTAAAAAATGCATCGTGCCCGTGGGGCCAGTCTGGCCTGCTACGGGACCAAGATTTCCGCTTGGTTCGGATTTGCATCATGGCCGACCCAGCGAGTGAACGATGAGTTCAAAAAGGGACTGAGAGGAGATTTGCAGTAAACTATTTTCAATTTCCTACCCGATATTTCACCGTTAAACGGTCCATTCATCATTTGCGAGACAAGGGAAGGAGAACAACTCTTGAAGAGGAATTGATCTCCTCGGTCGCACCGAAGGTACCCTTCCTATCGAGTAGTTGCGCATTTCCCTCCGTCATCCAGTGTTCAACGTGAGGTGGGTGTGATCCATGAGTTGTTAAAAGGGGGCTAGCTTCCAGATGGGCTTCCTTTCTCTCCCGAGGTCAATCTGGAGATACGTCTGAGATATGTTGATACTCTCGGGAACCTCAAACAGAAGCCCTCCCCACGTGTAGTTATACCGGTCCAACCCGGTCTTCGCGTAGGTATCCCACCGATAGGTCCCGCTCTGGATCTTGCCCTCGATTGATAGGGGCGTAAAATTGTAGCCGGCATAGAACACCCGGAAACTGGACCCCTCCGGAGTGTCGGCCACAAAATCATCGGTAAACGATTTGTGTCCCCGGTTTATCACCTTCAAGTACACCAGCAGAAAGGTGAATCCATTGCCCGGGAGCACCCGCTCATAGGTATCGTTGATGTCCCGCAGGGTATACCATTGCAGGGTTCTTACCTGTTCTAGTCCCAGGGTGAGCATGTTGTCATGCGTCTGGTCGTCATA
>JAJRCO010000080.1 GCA_028678905.1 Methanomicrobiales archaeon | reverse complement strand
GGGCAAGCTGGTCGCTTCGTTCCACACCACCCGCCAGGACTGGCGCGTGGCCTCCTGGAACGCAGCCCATTCGGGCGCGGCGGTCAGCGCGCTCTGATCCTCGCCGGCCATCGCCGCCTCCCGGCCGGCGATGGTGAAACCGTTCAGGACCTCCGAAGGTGCGAGCGCCCGCGCGGCGCCGGTGATCACCAGTGCGCCCGTGGCCAGGAGGATGGACAAAAGAAGGTGGGAATGCCGGAAGGACGCAACAGGTTCGCGCATGGTGCCCCCGTCGCTCGAACTGCGCTGTTCCCTTCGTCTCCGTCCTCGGGTTGTCGCCTGAGTCGGAGACGTCCCGGCGCTTTCAATGATAGCAGAGGAGGGATGCGCGCCCCAGGCGCAATCTTGGTCTGCCTTCGCCGGTTCTGGACCCGCGGACCGCCGCGCTACCGTTCTCCCGGGCTCTTCGCCATCCTCCGAGCGGTCCGGGAGTGTCCCGGGGCCCCGACTTGCTCATGGCCGCTGTTGACCGCATCCGCTATACTCTTGTGGAGTGATTCGTCTTGCTCGTGAGGGCAATGCTGCCCGATCGCGGCCCCGGCACTGCCCATGGCTCCGTTTCTGTAGGCCGTTTCCGCCGTGACCGCGCCCGGAGCTCCGCGCGGCGGAGGATGGAAGGGAGCGCGCCCATGTTCTGTGAGCTCGTGGCGCCAAGGCGGTCGCCGTTTCGGGCGAACCGCGCGTCTCCCGCTCTCGCGGCATTCTCGGCCGCCTTCGTCTTCGTTCTCGGCATGGCCGGCGCCGCCCGGGCCACCATCCGCCAAGTGCCCGGCTTCGAATACCCCACGATCCAATCCGGCATCCAGGCCGCCGCCCCCGGAGATACCGTCCTGGTCGCAGCCGGAACCTACCGCGAGTCGCTCGATTTCCTCGGCAAGCCGATCCTGGTCGGGAGTCGATTCGTCGTGACGGGAGACACGGCCTGGATCGCACAGACCATCGTCGACGCGACGACGATTCCGAACGTGGCCGTGTTCCGTTTCTGGTCGGGAGAGGGACCCGCATCCCGTCTCTCCGGCTTC
Organism: Methanomicrobiales archaeon; assembly: GCA_028678905.1. GTDB lineage: Archaea > Halobacteriota > Methanomicrobia > Methanomicrobiales > JACTUA01 > JAJRCM01. Next base: position 370 of record JAJRCO010000080.1, on the reverse strand, counting down.
ACCCTCACGGGTGGCTCGGCCGCCTATGGGGCGGGCATCAGCCTTCATGGGACCTCGCCCACCCTCGATCACCTGCGGATCACGGGGAATCACGCGAACACGGACGGAGGGGGCCTGTACCTCTCCGGAACCGGCTCGCCTGTTCTGCGGGACTCCTGGGTCGGAGGCAACACCGCGGGGCGGGACGGCGCCGGGGTCTACTGCGTCTTGTCCGGCGGCTCCCCGGGTTTCGAGCGCCTTCGCCTCGTCGGGAACCGGGCCTCCCGGCACGGGGGCGGCATCTTCGTCCAGGGCGGATCCCCCAGCGCGCGCGATTGCCGGGTCACGGACAACGAAGCGCTGAACGGGGACGGCGGCGGCATCGAGGGTC
>JAJRCO010000276.1 GCA_028678905.1 Methanomicrobiales archaeon | reverse complement strand
CTGATTCTCTATCCTACACTAGGAATGTTTGCCGTATCAAGGTACCTCGATAAAGGACCCGCCATAAAGAGAAACACCGTTTGACCCGCGGAGGAGCGGATCGCCATATCGGGTGTCCGTGCACCAAGAACAGGAAACAGGACCCGTGGACCATGCATTCGCATATAGAGGAAGCGCCTCGGTAATCCACTATTTAACTTTCAGAAGGGTGATTGTTGCGGTGTATCACGTGGGAACCGGAAGAAGAGCTGGATCCAGGGAAGGAGAAGAGTGAAGAGACAATACCCGGGACGAAGCAGTTTGGACTGTCGCGAATTTCCCCGTGACCATCAAAAAAGAACTGGCCTTTCACTCAGCGTCTGTTCAGGAGTGTACGCATCACTCGCGCATTATCAACCATGTGATGATTATTATTAAAGAACACGAACACTTTTTCTGGATTGCCTTTCCGAATATGTGCGACGGTCTCCTCGAGCTCCTTTTTCGTGTAATCGTGGAAATACCAATCCTCTCTTCCGTGCATACGGAGATAGATAATATCGCCGGGGAAGATGCGGTTCTGGAAATCAGGCGAATCCACCGAGACGAGAACGGCGGATTGCTGCAGCCGGGCACACAGCTCGTCATCGGCAAGCATAGAAGGGTCCCGAACTTCGAGAGCGGAACGGTCGTCAAGATGGATGGACCGGAGGAAGCGTTCGATCCGCCCGACATCCTGAAACTGCGGATGGGTCTGAAAAAGGTAAAAATCAATGAGATCATCCAGGGGTGAAAACCGTTCTTGGAATCGTTTCCAGATATCCGCTGCATGTTCATCGAATTTGTGATTATGAGTGATCGATCGATGGACCTTCACACTCCATCTGAGATCTTCTCCTCTGCTTCTCCAGTTTTTGACATAGTTCTCGAAAGGAAAGCGGTAGAAACTCGCGTTCAATTCAACAGCATTCAGGCCGGATTGGGCCACATACCACTGCAGATCCCCGCCCCTGTTCCAGTCATAGGACCAGCCGCTGGTGCCCACAAACGAGTCCATAGGTACCGCACACGGGCCGGACTTTTATAAATATTTTGGAAGCCGTCATATCCAGATCCTCAAATTCCAGTACGTCTTGCGGTTCAGAGTTATCGGTTTCTCTGTTCCGATGGTTACTTTCAGAAACAAAGAGATAATAGAGACATTTGGCCACCATCGTTTTTTTGTGTTCAGGTATCCTTCAAGGTAATCGATCGGCAACCGTTATATGATCCTACAACTCTCCATCCAGCAGGAATACAGGTATGGGTCAGAAAATCGTAATTGCTCTCGGTGGAAATGCAATCCTGAAGCATAAAGAAAAAGGAACGGCGGAGGAACAATTTGCGAATATGCACGATGCATGCATCCATCTTGCGGAGCTGGTAAAAGAGCATTATCGCATTATTCTCACCCACGGTAATGGTCCCCAGGTAGGTGATATTCTCCTCCAGAATGAGTTGTCTCGGGACACGCTTCCTCCGATGCCCCTTGATGTGTGCGGTGCGGAAAGTCAGGGAATGATCGGGTACATGCTCCAGCAGTCTCTGGACAATGTGTTGAAAGAGTCTGGTATCCGTGTGCCGGTGGTGACAGTTCTAACCCAAACCCGTGTTGACCGCAACGATCCAGCGTTTTCCAATCCCAGTAAGCCGATCGGCCCGTATTACACCGCCATGGAAGCCTCCCGATTGCGGAAGGACCGGGATTGGAAGATTATCAATGATAGCGGGAGGGGATTTCGGCGGATGGTCCCCTCCCCGCGCCCTGTCTCTATCGTGGAGGGAAAGATCATCAAAAATGCTTTCGAATCCGGTGCGATCGTTATCACGGGGGGTGGAGGGGGGATTCCGGTGATTGAAGACGAACAGGGTTTCCTCCGCGGAGTGGAAGCGGTCATCGATAAGGACCATTCTGCCACTCTGCTCGCGACCTTGGTGGGGGCAGACATATTGCTTATCCTGACCGATGTGGAAAAAGTAGCCCTGAACTTTGGTAAATCAGATCAGCAGGACCTGGATCATCTGACCGTTCAGGAGGCGAGACAATACCTCCGGGAAGGCCAGTTTCCACCGGGTAGTATGGGGCCCAAGATAGAGGCGTCGATCGAATTTGTGGAAGCCGGGGGAGAGAAGGCCGTCATTACTTCCCTCGACCTGAAAATCGAGGCATTACGGGGGCAGGCCGGGACTACAATCTCTCGTAGATGACGACTCCTGGATGGGATATTTCCGCCTGCAGAATTATTCGCGGTGCACCGACAGAACGGGCCCTTCCGGTTTTTGGGAAGGGATGTAATAACCTTGAAAATCATATTTATGGAACATCTTCATCAGAATGAGGGTTCTTATGTAAAACTGCAGCACGGTCTGATAAAATCCGTCCTTAAACCGACGGGAGGACATGGGCATCAAAATACTATTCTCAAAGCACAGACGCCCTTCCCCGCTCTTTCGTAGACGTTGCCCCAGGTCATAATCCTCCAGAAATCGCAGTCTGAATGGATGTTTTTCGAGAGTGCTTTTAGGAAAACCCATATTGGCGCCCCAGATGTTATAAAATCCGAACCATGCAAGACACCGGGGAAACCAATCCGCCCAGATCCTGATATTGATCCGCGTGGTTAGATCCCCATCGTATGCGCACAGGGGGCCCGATACCCCGATGATTCCTGGTTTCATCGCGGCGAGAAGGTTCCTAGTCCATTTTTTATCTGGCAGACAATCCGCATCGCAGAATGCAACGACAGGATGGCGGGCCGCTCTCCAGCCGATGTTCCTTGCTTCGGAAATGCCTTCTCCATGATCGAAAAGTATTATATCGGCGTATTTTTGGGCGATATGCAGAGTCTGATCGTTAGAGTGCCCGTCTATAATGATGATTTCGGGTCTGATTTCCTGGGAAACAAGGTGCTGGAGACATCTCTCGATCATCTCCTCTTCATTCCTAGTACACACTACCACAGAAATCTGGTCTATGTACTTGCTTTCACCCCGTTCCACAGGAAATTCACACTTCTTGATAGAGTGAGCCTGCTATAAAGATTCTTTTCAGCTTCCAGCGTTAATTTACTAAATCGTCTCTGTCCTTCATACCAAAATACTGTCCTAATAGTTCTCCACCCATATCTCGAAATAACTTCGCGGATGGTGGCATACCGGACATTGAACCGGTGCTCCTTTCGATGTATGTACATATCCGCAATTCCTGCATTTCCAGCGGATTACGGAATCTTTTTCGAACACCCGGTCTACGGTGAGGTTGGACAGCATCTTGAGATACCGCCGTTCGTGACAGGCCTCTACCTTGGCAACCTGGCGGAAAGTATTTGCTACCTCTGAAAACCCCTCCTTTTCCGCGACCTCGCCGAATCCGGGATACAGCGTCCCCCATTCGAGTCTCTCTCCAGCGGCCGCCGCTCGCAGATTCGCAGCGGTAGTCCCGATCAATCCCGCCGGATACGAGGCAGTGATCTCCACAGGAGCTCCGGTTAAAAGGTGTGCAAAGAACAGCTTGGCATGCTCTTTCTCATTGTCGGAGGTCTCCAGAAAAATTCCTGCAATCTGTTCATATCCTTCTTTTTTGGCCACGCTGGAGAAGAAAGAATACCGCGTTCTTGCCTGTGATTCGCCGGCAAAGGCGGCGAGAAGATTCTTTTCAGTCTGGCTGCCGTTCAAGGGCATTATCGTACTCCGATGTTCTGTTCCTGATAGTATTGTCCAGTGCGGTAAATACATTATTGAAACAAATCCGACAAAAAAAGATCCCATTCCTCGGATAACACCTCAATAAATTGGTAGAAACGTTGTAGCGCCTGTTTTGCATCAGTATCGGACATATCAGCGTCGTGCTTAACAAAGAAGAGGGATGGCATTCTCAAGGAATAATCATTGGATGTCGAACACGTAATACAGCGGTTCCTCTTAAAAGCGATCACCTCGAACCCCTGAAATATTATTTATGATAAGTCCTCCGGTACGATCACGTCCGCTTCCCAGTCGGGTCCGAAATGCTCTCGCATGAGGGCGTTGGAGCCATCGACCACCGTTTCCAGGCTGCCTCGCGTGATCACCATTTCAACGGCCGATTGGGAGGGGCCATAGGTGCGAGCGTAGAGTTCGTACTGATCCCTAACCCGCCGTATGCAGACGCGGGCGGGTTTATCGTCAATCTGGTAGGTGAGACAGACACCAATCTCTCCTCCGAAGTTAAAAAAGGAAGGTTTGATCTTCATGCCTGTGCCTTCCTTATCCTAGACCTCCATGGCCATTGCCCGCAAACGGAAAGCTGCATGACCACCATACCTTACAGGGTCCCCTATCAGTTTTTAATAGTTAAAAGAAATTTCTCCACATATTAAATTTGCTCTTTGGGGCGATATATTGAAATGATTAACATCGTCAATTTTTAGCATCAGATTAACACAGAAATGTATTTGTATTCGTTATGAATACATTTGCACATGAAACCCACTACCCTCCGGCTCCCACAGTACCTTACTGATAAGATTGATGAGACCGCGGACAAACGAGGAATTAAGAGTTCCATTCTCATCTGGGAGATCCTGATGGAACGGTTCAGGGAGAAGAAGTTCCACGACGAAGTCGTGAATACCTATTACGACTGGGGGGAGATCCTTCATTCTGCCGAGTTAAGAACCGCCTTCCGCGATGCATTCCTGGATCTCATGCCTGCGGTAACGAAGGCTCAGAGAGAGATTGTCGTGGGAGTGTTTCAATCTCCTGAATATCAAAACGCCGTGAAGGCGATGATACTGGATGTCTATTCAGCTCTGAGGAGTACCGGGCGTTCCAGGTTGAATCGGTAGCCCAGATCCTTTCCACATCACAATTCATTAAGCACGTGGCAGAGGTGGTAAAGAAAGTCGATCGGTCAGGGTGATGATTTCTTTGCAAGACGCCATTTTTCTTCGAATATTTCCACCTATTTTATGGTGACCATCTCCTCTCAGTTTGAGACCGGATAATTGGTGATTCTCGGCTGTGGTGGGCTGTGACTCTTGATAGCTCGAGAAAAGAGTCGGCCTTGTAGAAGTGTCTGTACTCTGTGCCCTATCCCTACGAAGTCCAATCTCTCTCGTACTTCCAGCCATCGGTGATTGGTGCTGGGCTGATTAGCTTATTGGTGTGTGGTTCTGTGAGAAATGGGAGTGCTTCCGAGGGAAGGGGACAGTAAGGACCTTTTATATGCTCTGTGCGTTCATCGGGATCAGATTGTTGATATATCCGACCACTGTCAAATTTAACCGATTTTAATGGTAAAAAACAGGAATGTAAGCCTTCGCCGGGAATCGAACCCGGGACCTCGTCCTTTTTGGTCGTTTCCGATTACCAAGGACGCGCTCTACCGGCTGAGCCACGAAGGCACTAAAACGCTTACTACAATTGGCCATATTCCTTTATAAAATAGTAGGAGTTTGCGAGGTCGGAACTATTTTCGGGAGAGTGCTTCTATACTCGCCAATACCCCTTCGAACGTCTCGACTTCGATAATCGGAACAACCCTGTTCCTGCGCACGGATTCCATGACCGGACCAAAGGCGATGGTACCGCTTCCTATCGGAGCATGGGAGTCCGCCTTCCCCTCATTGTCATGGAGATGGAAATGGGCAATCGGTGCGGCGAGGAATTCATCCAGGCAGTTATTCAGATGGGCGTGACCAACATCCAAAGCGAGACCACATCCGTCGAGCAAGGGAAGATCAGAGGGATAGCGGAGGAAAAAGTAGTCCCAGTTGCCCATGTTCTCCACATACATCGCCACCGATCTTTCCTGGGCCAGACGTTTCAATTCCGCCATAGACTTTTTGTTCTGGGCAAGTGCCCGTTGATACTCTTCGCGCCAGGTGCAGTATCCCGGGTGGAGCACGACCGGCGCATCAAGATCGGCGGCGATGGTAAAACACTGGTCCAGAACCTCCACGCTTGCTTTGCGGATGGGTTCAAGGATGCTGGCGATGTTCACACTTCTGCAGGGGGCGTGCAGTGATACCTGCACAGAATAGCTCTCCAGAAGATCAGGACTGGAAAGGAAATGGAGCCCGTCATCCATAATCTCCACCCGGTCTGTCACCTGAACGATCCGGTCCAGTGCTTCCTGGAGCGGGATCTTATGCAGACAAAAGGTGGATACCCCGAACATACTACAGAGCATAGCGCAGGCGATCGGATAAAAGTGATCAATCCGACAGGGCCCAGAATGAAGAAAGAGGGAAACAGCCTAGTGAAAAATTCCAGGTGATGGAGGTAAAGTACAATGGCCGGCCTGGAATTTTCAACTGTGTGTCCGCCGTGCCAAATAACCTCCAACTGTCAGAACAGATCCTGCCTGTGAATGGACAGGGAAGATGCTGACCTGCCATCGGTTTTCCGCAAGGTATAAATCAATACAGGACAGGTCGTGGGATTATGGCAGAGATGAAGAAAAAATCGGGAGCACTAAGTAACATACCCGCCACCAAGTTGCTCAATCCAGCCGATACGGGATTGCTGGATGCATACTCTCGTGCCGTGGTGGGACTGGTGGAGCATGTCGGCCCCAGCGTGGTGAGTGTGGTGGTCGGGAGAAGGATACCCGGGTACTGGGGAGAGAGTGTGGGGGCGGGATCGGGCGTAATTGTGGATTCCGAAGGACATATCCTTACCAATCACCATGTGGTTCACGGTGCGGAACGGATCATGGTCCGGACCCCGGATGGTAAGGCCTTTCCGGTGAAGGTGGCAGGGACCGATCCCGCGACAGATACCGCAGTTTTACAGGTGGAAGCCAAGGACCTGCCTTTCGTGGGATTCGGAGATTCTGACGCTCTTGCAGTCGGGCAGATGGTCATCGCCATCGGTAATCCCTTCGGATTTCAGTCCACCGTCTCCACCGGTGTGCTAAGCGCGGTCGGCCGGGCATTCCGAAGCCAGGACGGAAGACTGGTGGAGAACATCATTCAGCACACCGCGCCGATGAACCCTGGCAACTCCGGTGGACCACTCGTAGATACGAAAGGAGATATCATCGGCATCAATACCGCGATTATCGTCATGGCCCAGGGGATCGGCTTTGCCATTCCTTCGAACACGGCCCACTGGGTACTGCCCCAGCTAATTGATTTTGGTCGCGTTCGCAGAGGGTATCTCGGCATCTCCGGCCAGGTCCAACCCCTGGATCCGTCGGCCGTTCAGTCCATCGGACTCTCTGCCGACCGGGGGGTGGAGGTGGTATCCCTTGATCCCCAGGGACCTGCTGAACGGGCGGGGATTGAGATGGGCGATATCATCGTGGCGATTGATGATGCGCAGGTCGCCAGCATCGACGACCTTCATCGTTTCCTCTCCCAGTGGCCCATCAACAAACCAGTGTCTCTGACCATCATTCGCGAGGGCCAGCGGGTCGATCTCAAGGCTACACCTGCGGAAGCAAAGCCCCCGGAGGAGTAAACGTCCCATGGCCTCATCTCCCTCTCCCGTTGTTCGAGAACCGCAATCAAAAACATGCTTTCCTTTCATCAAAAAATATAAATTTACGGAAAATCAGGTCTTCCTCAGGTGGACATCCATCTGCGGGAACGGAATTTCGATTCCCGCCTCGCGGAATCTTTCATCAACGCGGGAATTGATGAAATCCTGCACTTCCCAGACTAGGGTAAAGGTGCGAGCCCAGACCACCAGGGTAAAATTGAGACTCGATTCGCCAAATTCCAGGAAATAGACTGCAGGCTGGGGATCCTCCAGGACATATTCGGATCTTGCAGCGGCTTCCTTACCGATATCGAGAAGGATCGACCGGACCCTGGCCACGTCACTACCATAGGCAACCGATACCGGGATTTTAATCTTCAACCTGGCTTCTGGCAGTGCGTAATTGATGATCACACTGGTGGCCATCTTGGAATTGGGAACCGTTACTAACTGGTAGTCCAGAGTCTGCATACGGGTGCTTCTCGGGCCAATGGCCACCACATCGCCGATGAACGTATCGATCTGGATCCGGTCGCCCAGTTTGAAAGGCTTGTCCACCATGATCATTGCCCCGCCGAAAAAGTTTGATATGATATCCTGGGCGGCGAGGGCGAACGCGAGGCCGATGATACCCGCTCCTGCGATTAGGGGTGTGATATCGATCTCTAGCGTGGAGAGGATAAGCAGGAGTGCAATGAACCAGATAACGTACTTGGCCCCCAATTCAAAAAGACTGATGATCCGGTCGTCAAGATCGGTGTCGGTCTTCCCCGCAAACATCTTTCCATAGAAAGCAATGATATTGTAGGTGAGATTGGAGACCACCCAGGTACCGATGATGATATAAAAAGCGGTCAGGTACTGACTCTCGAAGATCCAGGTATAATTTTCCGGTATCGGGATAAAATAACGAATGGCGATGTAGAAAGAAAAAAAGAGTACCAGGATGATGAACGGTTTTCCGAACGCGATGAGGAGGATATCATCCAGTTTCGATTCGGTGGCGGTTGCTCTTTTCTGCAGCCAACGGTATACCTCGTAGAGGATGAAAGCGATTATGACACCAGCGATCATGATTCCGACGGCGATGATCTCCGAGGTAATGGCCATAACAGGTACCATTATGAGAATTATGACTTATATTGATAGTGAAATCACATGGAAACCGGGAAAGAGATTGCCAGCACCCTCCGCACACATGTCACCCGCCCCGTGACCTTTATGCACATCTGCGGGACCCACGAGGCCTCCATCGCCCGTACCGGGATTAGAACCCTGCTCCCGCCTGCATTGAAGATTGTGATGGGGCCAGGGTGTCCCGTGTGCATCACCCCGCAAGGGGAGATCGACGCCGCCCTTGAGCTTGCAGACAGGGATGTGATCCTGGCGACCTACGGAGACCTCCTTCGGGTCCCAGGAACCGCGGGATCCCTCGAATCGACTCCAGGTGAAGTGCGCGTAGTGCAGGGAATTCACAAGGCAGTGGATCTTGCACGGAAAACAGAAAAGGAAGTAGTATTCATCTCGGTCGGTTTCGAGACCACCGCCCCTACCGTCGCCGCGATGCTCCTTACAGATCCCCCGGAAAACTTCAGCATTCTCTCCTATCACCGTCTGGTGCCTCCGGCCATGGGGTGGTTGCTCACTCAGGGAGAAGCCCATCTGGATGGTTTTATCCTCCCCGGCCATGTCTGCACCATCACCGGCTATAAGGACTACGAACAGTTCCCCGTTCCTCAGGTAGTAGCAGGATTCGAGCCGGAAGACATCCTGCTGGCTCTTCTCATGCTTGCAAGACAAATTGAAAAAGACGAACATCGTGTCGAGAACGCGTATCCCCGGGCGGTGAACCGTGAAGGAAACCAGAAGGCACTGGCGGTGATGTACCAGGTCTTTGAACCCTGTGACGTAGAGTGGAGAGGATTTCCCGTCATTCCAGGATCCGGTCTGCGGTTAAAAGAGGAGTTTTCGTGCTATGACGCGGTAAGAAAATTCGGCATCACCGTCCGACATGTGAAAAAACACAGTGCCTGTATCTGTGACCGGGTTCTGCGAGGGGTGGCCGATCCCACGGACTGCCGTATGTTCGGAAAAGCGTGCACTCCCCGCACCCCGGTGGGTCCCTGTATGGTCAGCCACGAAGGGGCATGTAAAATCTGGCACCAGTACAAGGTGAAAAAAGTTATCTGAAAAGGGAGTCGGATTTCCACCACTCCCACTCTTCTCCCACTTTGAAGATGATTTTCTGGCCCATCTCCTGCATACGGGATGGATTTTCTTCAACTTGCCTGATGACCAGTCCATGGAGTCGCAAGAGAGTGGCTTCACGGTGAAGAGGATCTTCTGTCTTCTCCGTCTTGAGCACTCCACTTAGACCAAATACCATTTCTATCAGAACTCCAGACAATCTTAATTTTTCAATCAAAGATATTATTTTGAATTATATATAATTATTTCGAATTACAATTAAAATCAAAAAATGACAAATTATATATAATGATATTTTACAATAGTGTAACAGAGTTAAACATATGGCACGACAGAACGCACACGGAAAAGATGTTGCGGTACAAATCGTGACAAAATTTTTGGAGAAACAGAAAAAAACCTGGGCATGGGTCTCCGTCTCCATGCTCCAGCAGTGTTATAAACTTGATCCCGAAGTCACCACTACACTCCGGGGGGTGTTTAAAAAATATTACCGTCATTCACGTGGTGTGAACCATCATTTTTACATTTATGACCGGGTGAAAGACGGCGGGCATTATATCTACCTGGTCAATACGAAAAGAGAGAAACAATCCCTGCGCTAATAATATCATATTCTCTTTTTCCCTTTTTTGTTTTTATGGCGCGTCCAAAATTAGATTCCATTTTTAAAGCATGCGATGACCCGATAGAAAAACTGCACGTATGAAAAAAAATTGAGTCTTCTTTGAAATCCTCTCCCAATAGTAATTTCCTGGCTGGTGTGAGATCACTT
>JAJRCO010000319.1 GCA_028678905.1 Methanomicrobiales archaeon | reverse complement strand
TACGGTCGAGAAATAGATAACTGAGTCCGAGGAACCATACATCTTATGCTTCCAGGAGATTTGTATCCAACGATAATACAGGTACTTTTCCTCAGTCCCGACTCCTTCTTCTACCATATATTCAGGCCGATGAACCGAGGAGGCGATCCCTTTTGTGTGCATTCAAGGTAGGTTTTTTCCCAGGTGCCCGGTTATTATCGTCCAAATCCTCCTAAAAGTAGGCTTCTTTCAGATCGGGCTATAGTGTCTCTCAACCCGGCAGCAGACTACCCCATTTCTTTCCACACATCGACAGGTGCGATATTCGCATCAATCAGGAGATCAAAGGGAAATACATCCAGCCACCCTGTCTTCTGGAACATCTTCATAAAACATACACCGATGTACGGCACACAGTGTCTTCCCGCGACCTGACGTGCCTGTTCAGCGGTTACGCCGGAGTTTGGCATGGAGAGTCCACCCATCAGGACAACTACTGAAGGCTTCACGTGCGCCGACTCACCCGAGACCTCCATACCCACTTCAGGTACCAGCTGTAACTTCTTCGCTTTCGATTCGTCCACCAGAGGCACAAAAACCTGTTCCAGCGGTAAGGTGCGGACTGCAAATCCCAGAAGTTCTACAAAGGGTGTGCAAGTACCCGGGACACCGTAATACACGACCTGTGCTCCGGGAGGTAGTTTTTTCGCCTCCAGATATGACTTGAAGGGGCGCAGGATTCCCGGAACACTCTCATAGGTCTCATGTTTTTTCATGTTTATCAACAATCGATCATGGAACCTGCGGAACTTAAATGTACTTAGCTATCGGAATGTTCTTCTGGAAAAAAGAGGGGGCATCATGGTCCAGACGTGGCCAAACAGCCTTTGTTCTGTAGTTCTCCCCGGCCTGTTGCTCGAGCGCTTCCTGCTGTTGCGGCATCCGCAGTAGCTAGTCCTGGAGTTATGCTTCAACCTGAGGACACAGGAGCCTGCCCGATCAGTCGGTTTATATCCTGGATGATCACCCGACTGTGCATACTCCCCTGCCGAAGCTGCCAGGCTGCAGTCTCATTCCACCGAAAGTAATCGCGTGTGAGGATGTTTCGGTTCTGGAGCGCCTCCTGGGCCCAGTTCTCGAACTGGTACGGGTAGTTTGAGCTGCAACAACACAAACCGCGAGGCCTCAGGTCTGAGACCTCCAAGCTGTTCACTCTGGTACCGAGCATGAACAAAGGCATCTGCACCGACGTACTGGTTCAATACCTGCAGCTTGATCGGCTGACAGATTTACCTGTTCTCGATCCTGCTCCCGGATCTCTCCCGGCCATATTCCTAGAGCGATGTAACGTTATTCAGGCGAGTCTTGGTCTGCGGCGAATCGCAGTCTCGGTCACAACCTGGCTCTGGTCTGATCGCGTGTCTTGTTCTGGAGTGTACCCGGACCTGATTGTGGGTCTGGTTTTCACTGATTCCCCGTCCAGGTCCTTGATCTGTTCCTGTGCTGCGGGATACCCCGATTCCAGCATTTTCCATGTCGATAGAGATGTTTCTGCATCGGACGAACGGGCAATTACGCACCGATTCCGGCTGCACCGATCAGCATGCTGATCAGGATGAGGATTAGTACTTCCACTTTCTACCTCCTCATTTACACTACCTAGAGGACCTCAATCTTTCATCAAATACCATAATGGTGGAGAATAAAGGGTGGATTTGCCCGATACCTGGGTTAAACATCTTGATGGACTACTCATATCCTGGAACAATTAAGGGCATCGAGCAATTTGCTAAAAGAATTCGTGGACCTTTGTCTCGAAATAGCGGTTCCCTCGTACAGCTGGAATTGTCGCTCCGAAGGAAGATTCCTGTTAAAAAAAGGCCAAAAAGAGAAGATTATCGTTCGAGATAATCGTCCGGGCGGGGCATTTCTGCCTTCAAGCCTTTGCGTTTGCGGATCGCAACGACCACATCTTTAACCAGATTTGTGGGCACTACTTCGAAACCTGCAAACTCTGTACTCCACATCGCGCGGCCCTCCGTCGCTGAACGGACGTCGCCGGCGAACCCGAACAGTTCCGCGACCGGGGCTTTTCCGATTACCGCGATTGAGTCGCCTTCTGTCGTAATATCCAGGATCTGACCTCTACGGCCCTGAATCTGGGAGACTGCATTTCCCATCTGGTCGCTGGGAACATTGATCTGGATCTTCTGCAAGGGCTCCATCAGGGTATCGTTGGCAAGCAGCATACCGCCTTTGATAGCAGAACGCACCGCCGGAATCACCTGGGCGGGACCGCGATGGATGGAATCCTCGTGGAGTTTGACATCTACCAGCCGGACCTTCACGTTCTGGACCGGCTCGTTAGCGAGGGGACCTCCCTCCATGGCCTCATGGAATCCCTCCAGGACGAGTTCCATAGTCTCGTTCAGGTACTGAACTCCTTTGGTCATGTCGATGAACATGTTGGTGCCCATGAGATCTTTGACACCTTTTGCCTCATCCTTACCCATACCGGCCTTGATCAGAATATTCCTTCTCTCCAGTTCCATCATGTTCATGGAGATCTCCCCATTCTTGATCAGATCAACAATCTGCTGATTGAGGGGCATGATCTCGAAGTAGAACCGGTTGTGACGGTTGGGCGATTTTCCTTCAACCGGGCCCACCATCTGGGTGACGGTCTCACGATAGACCACGATTGGTTTGGAGGTCGTGATCTCCACGTGCTTGTCTCTCTTGATACGTCCGGTGATGATTTCAAGGTGGAGCTCGCCCATCCCGCTGATCAGATGCTCTCCGGTCTCTTCATTAATGTTCACCTTCACTGTAGGATCTTCTTTTCCTACCTGACGGAGCACCTCGATCAGTTTGGGCAGATCGGCCATGTTCTTTGCTTCTACGGCGACAGTCATCACGGGCTCGCTGTAGTGCTTCAGGGATTCAAACGGGGTGATGTTAATGAGGTTCGTCACTGTCGATCCAACGATGGCGTCCCGCATACCGGTGACCGCAGCAATATTACCGGAAGGGAGCTGCTCGACCTCCACCCGCTCCGGTCCCATGAAGATCCCGACCTGCTGGATACGGTTTGTTTTGCCTCCCGTGCCGGACACATACAGTTCCAGGCCTCTGCGAAGGGTTCCGCTGAAAAGCCGGCCGGTGGCGACCTCCCCCGCGTGGGGATCGAAACTGATATCGGTGACCATCAGTGTGATAGGCCCTTCGGGATCGCAGTGGATCATCGCCTTTCCTTCCGGGGACTCGGCGTCTCCGCGCCAGATGACTTTGACCCGGCGTTTTTGCGCTTCCAGAGGATTAGGAAGATGCCGGACGACCATATCGAGAATCACGGCATACAGCGGGCTCTGTTTCGCGAGCCACTTCATATCCCCTTCCCGGCATTTCTGATAGACGTCCTTGAAGGATACGCCGCTCTTCTGCATGAAGGGAACCGAGACCGCCCACTTATAGAGAGCAGAACCGAAGGCGACCGTCCCCAGTTTGGGGTCCAGTCTCCATCCCTCATTGTACAGGTCTTCGTTCATGCCCTTGATCAGCTTGTTGACCTTGTCGATCACACGGCCCAGGCGGATCTGCATCTCCATCTCGTCTACTTTGAGCTCGTTGATCAGGCGATCCACCTTGTTGATGAACAGTACCGGCCGGACCTGCTCCTTGATCGCCTGGCGGAGGACCGTCTCGGTCTGGGGCATCGCTCCTTCCACCGCGTCCACTACCACCACTGCACCGTCAACGGCCCGCATCGCACGGGTCACATCGCCACCGAAGTCTACGTGGCCGGGCGTATCGATCATGTTGATCAGGAACTCCTTTCCTCCGTATTCGTGAACCATGGAGACGTTGGAGGCATCGATAGTGATTCCTCTCGCCTGTTCCTCCTCATCGGAGTCCATAAACAACTGCCGGCCGGCCAGCTCCTCGCTGATCATCCCCGCGCCGGCAAGCAAGTTGTCGGAGAGGGTGGTTTTCCCGTGATCGATGTGCGCAACGATACCTATGTTCCGGATCTGTTCCTGCTTGTCCATCAGGGTGGTTACCTTTTCCACCATCTTTGAAGCTCGTGCCATAGTTACCTCAAAAAAGATTCATTTACCGGGAAGCTATCGCGACACGTTCGCGTTCTTCCTTCTTGGAAACAGAATAACTCTTTGTATCTCCTCTGGATGCCGCGATGAGCTCATCGGCCAGACACTCGCTTACATCCTTCTTGCTGCCCCGGCTTGCTGCCTGGACTCCCATGGCGATGAACTTGAGAGCCGCATTCACCCGGCGGAGGGGAGCGGTATCAACCGACTTAGGAACATTGATACCTCCATATTTCAATCTCACCGTTTCTTCGCGGGGACCGGCATTCGCGATCGCATCCACCAGCACCTGAACCGGGTTCTTCTTGGTTCTCTTGTTGATGATCTCAAAGGCATTCTGGGTGATGCGAATGGCCCGCTGTTTGGCTCCGGTATTCATCTCATTCTGCATCAGACGGTTGATCAGTCGCTCCACGATGAGCATATCGCCTTTGGCAAACTGCTGGCGGGTATACTTTCCCGAGGTGTAGGGCACAATGGCCGAACGCAGATTGATGTAACGGACCAGACCGGGATCTTTTATCTCGACTTCGTTCAGGTTCCAGCGGTTGAACAGCAGGCGGGGCGCCTGTTTTTCTTCCTTCTGTTCTTCTTCCACCGGCGGGACCTCCGTTACGGGAGGAACGCTTTTCTTCTCATCCATGTGCTCACCTGCGTGGTTTCTCCTTCCGTCCGATCACCAGCTCGTGCAGGCAGACGTTGTTCACCTTGGTGACAACGTACCGGACACCGGGAATATCACCCATGGAACGTCCGAGTCTGCCCCCTATCCCCTCGATCTCCACCTCATCGTGTTCATCGATGAAGTTGATCGCACCGTCTCCGGCGGCAAATGCGGTGACCTGTCGGCCATTCTTAATCAGCTGCACACGGACCGCTTTGCGGATGGCGGAGTTCGGCTGCTTTGCTTCGATCCCGATCTTCTCCAGTACGATACCCCGTGCCTGCGGAGATCCTTCGAGCGGATCGGCTTTCTCATCGAGCCGAAGCATGCGCCGCGCATATCGTTTATCGCTCCAGCGGAACTTGTGAGCGTCGCGCTTCAACTTTCTGGCTGCAAATTTACCCTGTCCCATTAAAGGCCCTCATAGACTTGATTTAGGTGAATTAGGATACAACTTTCTGAGATAGTATCCAACGCGGGGAATGGACTTATATATTGTGCTCATCCCCCCGATTCCTTATCTGTTTTGATGTGCGAGCTAATAATCTTATATCTCTCGCCCACGAACGCAGTACAATGAGATGTTGCATTTACAAGGAGGTCTTTTTTGATGCGTCCCACCGTTTGCTCCATTACGAGGGGAAGTGCCGGAACCTCCACGGCCATCGATGGAGGGTGGAAGTATGGATAGAGGGAGAAACCGATGAAGTCACCCGGATACTGATGGACTATAATCTGATCAAGACCGTGATCGAACGATTCGACCATCAGGTGATCCTGAACGAAACAGATCCGATGGTGGACTGCCTTACCCGGTACCAGACAGTGATCACCACTCCGGGAGACCCAAGCAGCGAGATGATCTCTTCTCGTATCTGGGACATGCTCTGCGCCGAATCTCCGCTGAATACTGCGGTCGCACGACTGACCCGCCTCCGGGTGTGGGAATCACCATCCTGTTGTGCTGAGATCACGCATGCTGGTCAGTGAAATTTTTTCCAGCCTTCAGGGTGAGGGGCGGAACCAGGGAAGTCCTTGCACCTTCGTGCGGTGTGTGGGGTGCAATCTCTCGTGCCAGTGGTGCGACACTGTGTATGCACGGGAGGGAGGGACGGATATGCCGGTGGAAGAGGTGGCAGACCGGGTTTGCACCATGGGGTATCTCTACGCCTGTATTACCGGAGGAGAGCCACTGCTGCAGGAACAAGACGTACTGATTCTTGTACGCACGCTTAACGACCGGGGATTTGCGCTGGATATCGAGACCAACGGCACCCGTGATTTTTCCTCCTTACAGCCTTTTGCCTCCATCTGTATGGACGTGAAATGCCCTTCTTCGGGGGAGAGGAGCGATCTTGACCTGCTCTGCCTCATTACGGAGAATGACGCGGTAAAATTCGTGGTGCGGGATGAGAAAGACTGCCGGTACGTCTCGGAAGTCCTGTCATCGTGTCCGATAAAGGGAGAGGTGTTCATCTCCCCGGTCTACGGAAGTGATTACCAGGCTATCGCGAACTATGTCCTGGAACACCACCTTCCTGTGCGGTACCAGTTACAGTTACACCGAATTCTGGGGGTCCGGTGACGAAGGCAGTTTGTCTGATGTCGGGTGGCATGGATTCCACGACCGCCGCCTACCTGGCAAGGGAACAGGGATACGAGATCGTGGGGCTGCACGTGACCTATGGGCAGAGGACAGAAGGGAAAGAAAAACAGTGTGCCCGGACTATTGCCCGCCTTCTGCCCGCACGGGAATTCCTGGAGGTGGACATCGGATACCTGCGAATCCTGGGAGGAAGCACCCTCACCGATCAGCAGAGAGTGATAGCGGATTATGACCCGCAAAGGGAAGAGCTTCCGGACACCTACGTGCCTTTCCGCAATGCAAACCTGCTGTCCATTGCCACCAGTGCCGCGGAGGCAAAAGGAGCGGAGGCGATCTTTATTGGGGCGCAGGCACATGATTACAGCGGGTACCCGGATTGCCGACCCGCATTTCTCGAGGCGTTTCAGGAGGTTATCAACCGGGGAACCAGAGATACCACCTCCATCACCCTGCACGCGCCGTTTGTGCACATGACCAAGGCAGGTATCCTGAAGATAGGGATAGGACTGGGCGTACCCTATGAACACACCTGGTCATGTTACCGCAATGAGGGGTTAGCCTGCGGGCGCTGTGGTTCCTGCCATTTCCGGACCGAGGCGTTCCGGGAGATCGGGGTGCGGGACCCTCTTTCTTACGAGGAGATCCCATGACCTTCATCTATCAAGGTCGCCGCCTGGCCGTAGAGAAGAAGATTGTTCGGTCCAGGGATGGTAGAACCAGAGAGTGGGTGGTGGTGCGACCCGCCGATGCTGCGGCGATCCTCCCCCTGCACGGGGATACTTGTTACCTGATACACCAGTACCGGTTCGCTATCGATCAGTACCTGTATGAGGTACCTGCCGGAACCATGGATCCCGGAGAAACACCGGAGCAGACCGCGATCCGGGAACTGCGGGAAGAGACCGGGTTTACCGCTGGAAAGATAATTCCCCGTGGATTTGTGTTCACCACACCAGGCTTTACCACTGAACGGATCTATCTGTTCGAAGCCCGGGATCTTCATACCGCCGGCAGTCCGCAACTAGAAGAGGATGAGGTGATCGAATCCGCTCCATTCTCCCGTGGTGAACTGTTCGCGATGATCGAAGACGGACGGATCTGTGATGCGAAGACCATCTGCCTGATCCACCGCTGCCTGGGGTGAAGGATGAAGCGAATGGTGTGCGTGGCCCTCCTGTTGGGTGCACTCATCGCGGCCGGATGCGTGGGGCAGGCACCACAGGCTTCATACCAGGTCACGTTCGACGATCACCTTTCGCTGTTGGTTCCCAAGCCGACGGTGCGGGAAGAGATCCTCTCCGCAGAGGATGGCATTACCATCTCCCATCTTTCCTTTGAAAATATCGACCGTACGGTGTACGTGCTTCTTGTCACCTCGGATGAACCACGAGCTGCGGTCATCTTAGCACCGGGGGCAGGTGTGAAGAAGGAGGGACACCAGCCCCGAGCAGAAGAGTATGCTCGGGCCGGGATAGCGATGGCCGTGCTGGACGTCCGAGGAAACGGGGGAGAGACCGCCGGAACACCCCTGGATATCGAGGGGGACTTTCACCTGTTCGCGAACAGATCATGGCCCCAGTACTATGCCATTGTGGCTGATATGATCGCAACCCGTGAATTCCTTGCTTCGCGGTATCCGGGGTCCATCTACGCGATGGGAGAGAGCAATGGGGGGCGTTATGCTGCTATCGCGGCTGGGACAGATCAGAATTTCAGTGGTTACATCGGGATCTCCACCTCCGGGTTCGGTCTGGCCGGAAACCGGTACAGTGGCGATATGAGGAAATTTCTACTCTCCATCGATCCGGACCATGCCATCACTGACATCTCGCCCCGGCCAGTTCTCTTATTTCACGCCCCTGACGACAGCATCATTCCCTACAGCGATGCCCGGGCTCTGTTCGGCCATGCCCGGGAGCCGAAAGAGTTCTGGGATCTCTCCACCGGCCATGGGCTGAATGGCGAGGCCGATCAGGTGATCATTGAGCATCTACTCAATTTTAATGTGCCGGAACGACAATAGTATAGTTCTCAATTGGGTTCGGAGGAAGAATGGGGGAACGGGAAGACGAGAAAGCACCAATGGATGCGGCTCGTCGCAAATATGAATTTAAGAAACATCTGGAGGAGCTGACATCCAAGGAGGGGAGCGGAACCGAGCTGATCACGCTGTATATCCCTCCCGAAAAGCAGATCCACGATGTGGTAGCCCAGCTGCGGGACGAATACGGGCAGTGTGCAAATATCAAGAGTAAACAGACCAGAACCAATGTCCAGAGTGCTATCTCCTCCATCCTCGCCCGCCTTAAATATTACAAACGGCCACCCCCCAACGGCATGGCGGTGTTCTGTGGGACTATCCTCCTGGGTGGAGACCGTACGGATCTGGAGTGCACCATCATCGAGCCTCCCGAACCCCTGAATCTGTACATGTACCGCTGCAGTTCACGTTTCGAGCTGGAGCCCCTCCTGGATATGCTGGAGGAAAAAAACGTGTATGGTCTTCTGGTCATCGATCGACGAGAGGCCTACTGGGGGTTCCTGCGCGGGAATCGCATCGATCCGATCAACGGGGCAACCTCCACGGTACCAGGCAAACAACGGAAGGGCGGTCAGTCCAGCGTCCGGTTCCAGCGCCTGCGGGAGATCGCCATTAACGATTTCTACAAAAAAGTGGGAGAGCGGGCAAGTGAGGCATTCCTCACCGAAAAAGACTTTTTCGACCGTTTTAAGGGACTTCTGATCGGAGGTCCCAGCCCCACCAAAGAAGAGTTCGAGGCCGGGAGCTATCTACACCATGAGGTGCAGAAACGCATTATCGGACTCTTCGATGTGGCCTATACCAATGAAAGCGGCCTGTCTGAGCTGGTGGACAACGCCCAGGATGTCCTGAAAGGGCAGGAGATCGTGCGGGAGAAGGGTCTGATGACCCGGTTCCTGCAGGAAGTGGTAAAGGAAAACGGAAACGCCGCATACGGTGAAGAGAGTGTGCGGAAAAATCTGGAAAACGGTTCGGTGGATATTCTCCTACTATCCTCGAGGCTTCGCAAATCCCGGGTGAAGCTGCGGTGCGTCAACTGTCTGTATCACCGAGAGGTGACCGTTCCCAGCGGACCAAAGGAGGAGGGCGCAGTTGTGGAGGTCGGAGGATGCCCCTCCTGTTCCACACCGCTGGTGAAAGAAGAAGAGGATCTGATCGAGGAGCTCACCCATCTTGCGGTAAATAGCGGGAGTACGGTTGAGTTCATCACCGACGATTTTGAGGAAGGATCCATTCTCTATAACGCCTTCGGGGGCGTAGCCGCTCTCCTCAGGTTCAGGACGGGTTACTGATGTACCGGGAAACCCGTGACGAGATCAAAGACATCCTGCGTGACTTGACCGGACAGGAGGATGCCGAGCTCGTCGATGGAGGCACCCACGCCGATCTCGCCTCCACTATCGCCTTCTCCCTGGCCAGAGTGCAGCGCCGCCCACCGGTGGAGATTGCCCGGGAGCTTGGTGCACGCCTGCGGGAGTACGAAAAGGCAGGACTGTTCCGGGTGGAGATAAAAGGCCCCTATCTCAACTTCCATTTCGGTGAGGAATACCTGAAAAAGAGTCTTCAGGCGGCACTACAATCCGGGTATGGAGCAATTGCCTCTCAGGAGGTACGGATAGCTCTGGAGCATACTAGCGCAAACCCCAATGGTCCTCTACACGTCGGTCACATCCGTAACTCGATCCTGGGAGATACCCTTGCCCGGGCGTTCAAAAAAGGAGGCTACCGGGTGGAAAGGCAGTACTATGTCAACGACATCGGCCGCCAGATCGCTATTGTGGTGTGGGGGCTGACCACGCTGGGCCTCCCCACCCAGCAGGAGAAGGAGGACCATTACATCGCCCGGATCTATATCGCAGCCAACCGTGCCCTGGAAAAAGATCCGGGACAGGTCGTAGAGATCGACGAATTGATGCAGCGGGTAGAGCGGGGAGAAAAAGAGATGGTTAGACGGTTCCGCGAGGCCGTATCCATCTGCCTGGAGGGGATCAAGGGGACACTCCGTGACCTCCGTATCCACCACGACCGCTACGTATGGGAAAGCGACTTCATCCGCAATGGCGATGTGGAGCGGGTCATCGAAAGAATCCGGAAGATGCCCCAGGCGCACGAAGACGAAACCCTGTGGGTCGATCTGTCCGAAGAAGGGTTCGAGAACCGCTACATCCTGCGCCGATCGGATGGAACCACGGTCTATGCCGCCCGCGACCTTGCCTTCCACATCTGGAAAGGGCGGAACTTTGAGGTGCTGATCGACATTCTGGGTGCCGACCATAAACTAATCGGCGCCCAGCTCATCGCCACCCTGCGTCTCCTTGGAGAGAAACCCCCCACCATCCTGCACTTCGAATTCGTATCCCTCCCCGAAGGATCGATGAGCACCCGGGCCGGTAAGTTCGTCTCTGCGGACGAACTTATTGCCGAAGTGACGGAGAAAGCACTGGAGGAGGTAACCAAAAGGCGCCCTGAGCTGTCTGACCGGGCGAGAGAGGAGATCGCCTCTTCAGTGGCCATCGCGGCGATACGGTACGATATCGTGAAAGTATCTCCGGAGAAGAGCACGGTCTTTGACTGGAGGGAAGCCCTGGACTTCGAACGCCAGAGCGGGCCCTACATCCAGTACGCCCATGCCCGCGCCTGCAGCATCCTGGAAAAAGCCGGCGAATTCAGCCCTGCCTATCAGATAGAGGGCCCTCATGAGGCTGCCCTGGTAAAGCATATCTCCCGGTTCCCCTTTGTACTCGATCAGGTAGTGCAGGAGCTACGCCCCCATCTTCTTGCGGTATACGCACGGGATCTGGCCGATCTTTTCAACACCTTTTACCGATATGTCCCGGTACTGCGCAGCGAAGGAGAGGTCCGTAACAGTCGCCTCACTCTAGTGAAGGCGACTCAGAATACCCTGAAAGAGGCGCTGGAAACGCTTGGCATCGATGCCCTTGCCACCATGTGAAACCCTGAAAAGACAGGGGTACCAGTTCTTTTCGCCTCGCTCTTCGGCTGCTGTGAAGCCCTGCCTCTGGTGCAAGGCGGCACTCACCCGGGGAGAGATGTGCTACAAGCACCAGTTTTACGGCATCGACAGCCACCGCTGCGTCCAGATGACCCCCACCCTTCGGTGCACCCAGCGCTGTCTTTTCTGCTGGCGCTCTTTTGAGCACCAGGTGACAGAGGAAGAAGCCTGTCCGCCGGAAGAGATTCTTCGCTGGATTCCTATCCTGCAGAAAAAAGCCCTCTCCGGATTCAAAGTCTCTCCGAGAGTGCCGCAGGAAAAGTTCCAGGAGGCGCTCAACCCCCGCCATGTGGCCCTCTCACTGGCCGGTGAGCCCACCCTCTACCCGGACCTCCCCCGGCTCCTTGATCTGCTCAACGAGGGCGGATACACCACCTTTCTCGTAAGCAACGGCACGCGGCCGGAGGTATTGGAAAAGTGCCATCCTTATCAGCAGTACATCTCTCTCTGTGCACCGGATGAAGGGGTCTATCGCCGCCTGTGTCGTCCAGTGGAGGATTCCTGGGAAGCGGTACGGCAGAGCCTCTCCCTTCTCGGGAACCGCCGTTCCGCGATCCGCATTACCCTGGTGGCAGGGTGGAATGATAGAAATCCCGCGCAATACGGTCGCCTGATTCAGGATTCGGCGCCTACCTTTGTGGAAGTGAAGTCTTTTATGTATCTGGGTTACAGTAGAAAACGATTGAGAAGAGAAAATATGCCTGAATTTAATCATGTACAGGATTTTGCACACGAGATCGCAGCCTGTTCCGGATACCGGATTGCGGATGAGAACGCGGTGAGCAGAGTTGTTCTTCTGAGGCGAGAAGGATGAAATTTGATACGCATGCATGGAAAGAACGCGCACGGCAGGACTTCGAACGCGCCTGGCACGATGGCCCATCGGTACTATCTCCCCCACGAGAGAATGAGAAGTACCCCCGCCTTCGGTATCACCGCGCTCAGGAACACCCCATTTTTAGTCTGGTGAACCGTCTGCGGGAGACTTATCTGTCCCTGGGTTTTGATGAGATCTGTAATCCGCTTATGGTAGAGGAGCAGGATGTGTACCGGCAGTTCGGGCCCGAAGCGATGGCGGTCCTGGACCGGGTATTCTATCTGGGAGGACTTCCCCGCCCCAATGTGGGTATTTCTCAGGTTCAGCTGCAACAGATTGGAGAGATACTCGGATCTCCGGTCTCCGCGGAGGGGGAACAGAAACTGCGGGAGACCCTCCACGCGTACAAAAAAGCGACCATTGATGGCGATGACCTGGTCCATGAGATAGCATCGGTACTGAGTGCAGATGACGCAGCGGTGGTGCGCCTCCTCGATGCGGTGTTCCCCGAATTCAGGGAACTCTCTCCGGAATCATCGCGAACTACCCTGCGCAGTCACATGACCAGTGGATGGTTCCCTACCCTGCGTTCGTTGTGGGAGCGTACTCTCCATCCTATCCGGTTGTTCTCTGTGGATCGGTGTTTCCGAAGAGAACAGCAGGAGGGACCCACCCGGTTGATGACCTATCACTCCGCTTCCTGCGTGGTGGCCGATGAAGCGGTCACCAACGAGGAAGGAAAAGCGGTGAGTGAAGCACTCCTATCCGCATTCGGCTTTACCGATTTCCGGTTCCAGCCGGATGAAAAGCGCTCTAAATACTACATGCCGGGGACCCAGACAGAGGTCTACGCCCGTCACCCTTTTCATAACTGGGTGGAAGTTGCCACCTTTGGTATCTATTCACCCTCCGCCCTCTCGGAATATGACATCGGCGTTCCGGTCATGAACCTGGGGCTGGGGGTGGAGAGGCTCGCGATGATCGTGCATGGGGCCGAAGATGTGCGGGTACTTTCCTACCCCCAGTTCTATCCCCGTCCTCTCTCCGATCGGGAGATCGTGGCCTCGGTGCAGGTGAAAGAGGAACCTGCAACCGTAGACGGCAGGCGGCTTGCGGGTGCGATCGAAGAGACAGCCCGGCTCCATGCCTCCGATCCCGGGCCCTGTTCGTTCCTGGCCTGGGAAGGGGAGCTTTCTGGCACCAGGATCAGGGTGTTTGTGGAAGAAAAAGAGACGAATACCAAGCTGTGCGGGCCTGCGTGTTTTAACGAGATCTACGCCTATCACGGATCGATCCTGGGGGTTCCGGACACGGATAAGTGGGCCGAGGTGCGTAAGGACGGCATCTCCACCGGTATTACCTACGTACGGGCGGTATCGCTTCACGCGGCTGCCCGCATCGAGGCGCTGGCGGGATGCCGGAGGGGGGAGAGTGTCCAGGTAAAGATGGCCCGGACCGCACCGGATATCAACATCGCCATCGCTGAACATGCGCTGCGGTTCATCACCAGCGAGAAGAAAAAGATCGATGTCCGGGGTCCGGTATTTCTGACCGTCCGATCCGAAACGGAATAAGGAAAGGGCCCTCTTATCTCTCCCCCTCCGTTCGGATACCAAGACCTACATGCTCAGCATCACGGGTGAATATCCCTTCAGGGTCCGATAGATCTTATCTATTTCTCCCATGAAGGGGGTCTTCTTTCCCAGAAGACCGGAGACATCCGGGTCTGCCTGGCGCACTTTTTCATCGTAAGGAAGCGAGAACACCTGCTCGTAACAGGCGAGGCCGGTTGCGAATTCTTTTACTCTTGACACATCCCTTTCGGTGCGTATCTTGTTCACCACCAGATATAGATGGGGAATCCCCAGATCGAGAGAAAGTGCCGTTGCCAATTCTGCGATGCGGAGGGAACCGAAGGTCGGTTCCGCAACGATGAGGGCATACATGAACCCGGCCGAGATCTCACCTTCCGGCGGTGGTATTCCATCACCACTGTCCAGGATGATGACTTCCCGGTTTCGACGGATGAGGTACCGAAATATTCCCGTGATCAGGGCGTGTTCCGGGCATAGGCATCCGGAAACAGGGGGGTCCGCATGCCCCGTCACCAGTAGATGCAGGCGGTCCCGGACTTTGATCGCAAACCGCTCGAATACATCATCGACGTTCGGCTCAATGTCGGACGTAGCCTTATCCGTTGCTGTGTTCCGTACACCGATTTTTTCGTTGAGATAGTGGATATCTCTAGAAAGAGGTACGATGGAGCGGGCACTTTGTGTGGGTACACCCAGGCAGTAGGCGAGAGTTGCCTGGGAATCTGCATCGATAACCAGCACCTCCTCTCCTCCCTGAGCAGTACGAAGTGAAAGGAGGGCAGCAAGTGTGGTCTTGCCCGCACCTCCTTTTCCCATTACCACTGCCCTCCAGACCCCTGCCAAGGGAGAAGGGAGGGGAGAGATTGTTGACCTTTCCTTGGCGATCATCAGTTTTTCCTTCTCATTCTTTGGATACGGGCACAGATTTTTCAAGGGCATTCGAAATCAGAATACCTTCTCCTGCTGCCGGAGAATCGGGGGTCGCTTTAGGCCCTTTCTCTCGGGTTCCGTATCCATCGTATCACTCGTTCCTGGTCGAACAGGGAATCGCCCGGCTGAGGTAATAACTTTTTCTTTCAGAGGTTTACTGAAAGTCGAAAGATCCAACGGAATCAGACAGGGCTGACGAGGTGACACGTCCGGAATCTCCAGGTCGATCCGGCTCGATAATGAGTTCGATCGGGCCGGAGCGTCAATCCATGACTCGTTAACAGCAAAGCGGGCCGCCTACGACGTTTCGTGGGATAGGAACGGGGCTCTTGGGCATCGCATAGGAGGATATCTTTTTATGAGAGAATGAATCATCATCGCGATGGTGGTACAGAATGGCAACCTACGTGCTGCTCATGAAGCTCACAGAAAAAGGTCTGAGAGAGATAAAAGGTGCACCGCCCCGAATCGAGGAAGCGATCAGCGCCTTTGAAGCAATGGGAGGAAAGTTGATCGGTTTTTACCCGGTGATGGGGGAGTATGACTTTGTGGTGATCGGAGATCTGCCCAAAGACACCGATGCCATGACCTATGCCCTGGGAATCTCTGCTAAGGGATACGTCAGGACCAAGACGCTGAAGGCCTTCACCACGGATGCGTTCGCCGGAGTGGTAAATAACCTTCCCTGAACCGGGTTTAAGGAGAGCCTTCCGGGAGGTATTTTTTTAACGCCCTCTCGATCGCAAAACGGCCTCTGCCCAGCTTTTCCGCGAGAGCGCTGACCGTTTCCCGGCGACTGAGTCCTCCCCCCCTCAATTTTGTGTAATGGCGGATCAACCTGTTGCGATCTTCAGCGGTCCATCTCTTCCCCTGGTTTTTTACCCGGATGATGGCGGGGGCCCGCTGTGAAGGGAGAAGATACCCCGGCTCGATATTCTCGATCTCTTTTCCTTTCACCGTAAAGACTTCAGGCGAGATCTCAAACCCCACGAATCTCCGGTTCAGTCCCATCGCTGCCCGTGCAGTAGAAAATCCCCCGCAGAAGAAGTCACATACCAGATCACCCTCACTGCTGCTGTACTGAAGGATCTTGGTGAGAAGTCCGAGAGGCAGCTCGTTTTTGTTTTTGGGACGGGCAGGCTTGTACTCCCGGTTGATGATCCATACATCCTCCCGATCCAGATTATTGAGAGACCGGCCATTCGGTGTCTTCTCCTGCAGTCCATAGCGGGCCTCGGTATGAAAGGTCCGTTCTCCCCCGGGCTTTTCGTAAAAGAGGATGTGATAGTGGGAAGAAACATATTTCTTTCGAGTAAATACCCCGAAACTATATTTCCAGATCAGGTGGTTTACCTCCCGTAACCGTGTGCTCCGCAGGGCATCCAGAATATAGGATAGATTTGTGTAGCCGGAGACGATGTAGAACGAGCCACCGGGCCGCAGCACCCGTTCTGCCACATCGATCCACCGTGTGCAGAACTTCCCGTAGTCTTCCCACGGGATCTCCACATAACCTCCTGTAACATAATCCTCGTTGCGGTTGTAGTGGCGGTGAAGCCGGTCCCCCTCGATCCCATAGGGCGGATCGGTGACGATCAGATCCACTGCTCCGTCGGGGATATGCCGGGCTGCACCGGTGACACAATCTTCATTGTAGAGGACTCCCTGCTGCAGGACGATCGGTTCGCTCATGGTTCGATCTTTACCACGGGAAGCGTGCACTCAGTAGTAGTGGTGTGCTGACCTTTCTTGATGGTTGCGAACAATTCTTCGAGAAGAATACGAGCACTCCTCTTGTCCAGGGGCCGGTTATCGTTCCCGCACTTGGGGGAATAGATGCAGGCGGGACACCCCTCTTCGCAGGGGCAGTCCCGCACCAGAGAGCAGGCCGTATCCAGAATCAAATCCATCAGCTCGCACGCTTTTTCGGCAAGGCCGATACCTCCTTCACACCCATCGTAGATAAAGATCATCGGGGCACCGGTGGACGGATGGCAGGGGATGGACAGGCCCCCCAGATCCCAGCGGTCGCACATCACAAAGAAGGGCATCACCCCAATGAGTATATGCTCGGCGCCATGCAAACCTCCATCCACCTTTCCGCCATTTTCTTCCATTTTTCGAATCATTCGGTCAGGCACTGCAAACCATAGCGCCCTGGTTCTGAACCGGAGTGCCGGAAGATCAAGGGGGGCATTGGCGATGACTGCGTTCCTGCGCACCAGCCGGTAGGCGATATACTGCTCCACCACCTCCACTTCCCCGAAGCGAAGAGAAAAGTCTGAAAAATAGAACTGCTTCTCCTCCCCTATTATGGTGAGATCGGTGGATCGGATAGACTCGGTATAGTAGTCGACCTCTGCCGCTTTCACCCTCACCACTTTTGTCTCCAGGTCCAGTTCCTGCACCAGGTAGGTCTCCCCACCGTGCAGGATGACCGCCCCCTGGTGCCCTTCCCGGAAGGCCTGGGATCTGTCCATGGTCTCGAGGATTTTTCCGTCACAGACCACCCGGAAGGTATCCGTTGATATACCCCCCAGCGGGACCGCATCGACCGCCTTTCCCTTCCCGGCATAGACCCAGCCCCGGGACGTCTCTCTCACCAGATGGCAGTCCTGCAGGGCGGGGAGCATGGATACGCCGTCCCCCAGGAACGCACGATCGCGTTCGGGATGGAGGGGGAGTTCTGCGGCGGCGCAGAGAAGATGTCCGGTGGTGATGTAGGGGTTCGCCTGGTCGACTATCGCATGCTCCATCGACCCGGAAAAAAAAGTGGATGGATGGTGCATAAAATACTGATCCAGAGGATTCTGGAAACCCACGAGCACCGCCAGCGATTCCTGCAGTCCTCTTCCCGCGCGGCCCGCCTGCTGCCAAGTGGAGATGAGCGTGCCTGGAAAACCCGAGATAACCACCGCATCCAGGGAACCGATGTCTACTCCCAGCTCCAGAGCATTGGTCGAGACCACCCCGCGCACGGTCCCCTCTTTGAGCCGATTCTCAATCGCCCGCCTTTCCTCGGGGAGATAACCAGCCCGGTAGGCTGTTATCTGGTCGACCCATGAAGGAAGGACAGGCTTGAACTCCTCCCGTGACCATTGGGCGATCAGTTCGGTAAGTCTCCGCGAGCCGGTAAAGCAGAGAGTCTGCAGATCGCCTTTGATGCAGGAGAGAAAGACCTCCTTCGTCTCCTGATGCACGGAACGCTCTCCTTTTCCGTCAAAGTAAGGATTGTACAGGACGAAATGCTTCTCCCCTCGCGGGGAAGCGTCGTCCGCGATCAGTGTGCAGGGAACACCGGTGAGCCGCAGGCTGAACTCTTCCGGGTTTGCGAGGGTCGCGCTGGCGAGAATGAACTGGGGAAACGCACCGTACAGTGCACAGATTCTGCGAAGGCGGCGGAGGAGATAGGCGATATGGGAACCGAAGATGCCGCGGTACCGGTGGGCCTCATCGATGATCACGAACTGCAGGTTCTGCAGGAAGGAGCTCCATTTGTAGTGCCAGGGAAGAATGAAGTGCAGTTCGTAGGGATTGGATAGGATAATGCGGGAATGAGAACGGATCTCCGGCCTTCGGTGGGTTGAGGTGTCACCATCATACACCGCAGCTCCCGTATCCAGACCGGTAAATCTCTCCAGTCCCCTCATCGCTTTCCTCTGGTCGTGAGAGAGTGCCTTGGTAGGATAGAGATAGAGGGCAGTCGCCTTCCGTTCTCCGATCAATCGTTCGAATACCGGAAGGTTGAAGGCCATTGTTTTCCCGGAAGCAGTGGCGGTAGTAAGGATGAGGTGTTCACGCCTTCGAATCGCCTCGATGGCCTGACACTGATGGCGGTAGAGGCGGATATGTTTTGCCTCCAGATAAGCTGAAAGCTCCTCCGGCAGAGGCCTGGGCAGGACGCCATACTGCGCCTCACGTGGTGGCAGTTTCTCGATGTGGGCGATACGTTCCCGGAATTTTGGATCAACCCGCAACTGCTCCAGAACCGAGGCTACCGACATGAACCTTCCCTCAGCCGCTGGAACAGGTGGACCAGGGAGAGCACGTCCTGCCGGTTGTGTTCGACAATGGGAACGAGGGGCCCTGGCGAACCGGTGGTTAAATACGCTTCATAAAATTCAGGAACAAGTGCACTGGGAACATCCATCTCCCGCTGTAGCCCGAACAGGAACCTCTCCAGTGTCTGAAGCCTGCAATTGGCGCATTCCCCCTTCCAGCGCCTGCGGGAAAAATGCAGGAGATCGAAATGGGGGACATCGCAGGGGAAGGGCATCCCGTAGTACGCCGCCCGTTCCTGAAGGTAGGGGATGTCAAAGCTTCTTCCGTTGAAGGTGACGAATGCGGCACTCTCCGTCAGTCGGGAAAAGGCCGCTTCCAGAGCGGCAGGCTCCTCCTCGATATCCCGCAGAAGATACTGTCGAATGTGCACCCGGTCTCCCTGAATTTGAGCAAGCCCCAGCAGAATGATAGGTCGGGAGAATATTCCCAGGGTTTCGATATCGAGGAAAGAAAAT
>JAJRCO010000275.1 GCA_028678905.1 Methanomicrobiales archaeon | reverse complement strand
GCTGGTGGAGAAGTTCTCGGGCAGTCTTAATTTTCTCGACACAGGGAGACTCCTCTATTATTCAAGGGCTTCCACTCGGATCTCGACCTTTCCCGTCTCGGCATTCAGCCTCTCGATAGTAGCGACAGAATATTCCAGTGAGTACTGCACCAGAGTTTCACCCTGATGGAGCATTTCCTGCTTCCTCTCTTGCCAAGTCACTGCTTCCTCGCGAATTATCCTAAGGCCCCCTGTTTCCGGGTCGCGTCTTAGGATTCCCACCCCACGGGGAGTTTCGCTAATAATTATCTGTCCCTGGTTCAGCCTCTTCTCGGAATCGTCTGCGTACTTCTTATTCCTTTCCCGGATCAATTCATCTTCTCTTAGCTTCACAATTCTACTGAGGTGCTCACGATTGCGAGTGGTGTTGCCGAGAATTGCAAGCAAAACTACTAGGAAAACAATCAACCAAAACATAAATCACCAGAAGGTGCCAGTTCGAGGTCGTACTGTGGAAAATTCAAGAGGAAGATTTCCTCCGGTGTGCACAATCTAGTGCTATTGAGGGACTTCCACGTAATCTACCTGGCTAAAGGTTTCGGAACCGGTAGGCCGTCTTCGCGCATTCCACGCAGGTGAAACTCGATTGCCTCACGGATTAATTGCTTGGTCTCCTGAACCGTCGCGCCAGTGGCGACGCAGCCGGGCAGGTCTGGCACGTAAGCGGCATAATTTCTCTCCGCCTTTTCAATGACGATAGCATAGCGCATGTTCGTATGGCCGTAAGGGCATGGCTTCAGCCATGCCGTTCCAAGAGGTGCTGCTTAGGCGCTCTAGCGCCTGAGGGACGCCGTTTGCTGCCAGTTGATGCCTCTGACCTCAGCGGTTGAAACCGCTTCGTATTCTCACTTTTCGGCACGGTTGAAACCGTGCCCTGACGCAGTTCTGGAAAACCTTGCGGCGACGGCTAAGACTATAGTTGCCTCACTGCTCCGTGTCAACAATTCCACCGAAGCCATTATCGGAAGACGCCGGTGTGGCCGAGGGAATACCGGCCCGGCTGCGGGTAGACGCACAGGCCATGCGGGCCCCGGCCGACCGGG
>JAJRCO010000204.1 GCA_028678905.1 Methanomicrobiales archaeon | reverse complement strand
TCGACGTAATGCTCACTATCAAAGTTAGTGAACTCGGTGCGATTAGTCACATCACAATGTTTGGCAGCTTGCTCAAATAGGTGGTACATCATATTTGTTACGGCCTTGACAGATTCATATTCCATCAATGAGACCGTATCTAGGTCCTGCGTTAATCCACGTTCGACTTTGGCACATGGATTGTATGGCTGACCTTTACGAACTTCTATTTCATCCAATCTTATCATCTCCTTAAACAATTAACTGATCTGCAACCGTAGGCATGAAGCCAAGCAATGCAGCAAGCTCCGCACGGAATGCTTTATCAGGCATAGTTAGATAGTTCCTCAAAGCATTTAAACCATGCGCATGAGCCCAGTCTGCAAGCGTGGTAACAACGGTTGCACGTTCTGACTGAGTAAGAGCAACCCTACTTGCAACTTGCTCAACACCTTTAGTCTGCAATAACACCCTGGCAAGTTCTTCACTTGTAGCCCATCTACCTTCAACATATCGATTGAATGTTGTTATGGTCGAGAAGCCGCTGTCTTCAATGTATCGCGCCATATCTTGATACGCTTCTTGGAGGAGTCGGTCAATGGGGTATCCGGCCTCTTCCTCGATAGCATAGAAACGTAGTTTCTGTTTATTACGGCCCATGCACAAGCCCCCGAACGTTTGCGCCTATCATACAGGTGGCTATCTTCAGGCAACCAGACCCATCTATTGCGCACACATGCAGAACCGACACTTGCGCCTCCCCCAACAACGAGAAATAGTATGTTGTCTCGTCCAGACCACGTAAGGCATTTAAAATATTGGTCTGTAATGGACTCAACGGTATTCCCATTATATCCGCGTGTAGCATATGCAGACCACCCTAATGGCACGCCAAGCATGTTCTCTTCCCAATACCGTTCTGGAACATTTACATCCACGACAATACGCACACCGTAGAGTTGCCAATACCGCGCTAACCATCTTTTTTGAAACGTACGCCATAACACCACCGCTCTAGGAGAGTTTTCGGCAATCGAATAATTGCATTCAACTGCTGTAACTACAGGCAATTCAGATAATAACGTAGGCTTAGACCACAATGACGAAAACTTGTAATCATCAGTATAGAAGTGCAATGTACGAGCATGTCTAACAGAAGAACGATTAAGACGACCCCAACGAACAATAGGATAATCGAGCAAATCAGCGCATAACATAGGGTCTAAAAAAGGTATTCCTTCGTCATTATCAGATGGGAATATAACGTCCCTAACACCCTCATCAACGTATCGCATTAAAGAATATAGGGAGCGTTCATCCTATATATAGGAGCTTTATAGAGTAATTAGTAGTACTATAGTATAGTAATAGAGTCTCTTCTTTCTCTTCTCTTAGTTATAACTTAACGTTCTTAAAGATAAAAAGCATATTAAACAAGATTATCATGCCATCTAATACATAGGTTTAATGTAGACCACGTATAACGTAATAGCCGTATTACGTTAATTGGCTGCAAATATACGTTTAACTTTAACTTAACTAACAAACTAATCCTTAATACGTTAGAAGTTCATTCGACGGCACTCAACAATTGGGTCACTAATTGAAAGATGTCGTAGGGATGTAGATCGTTTCATTGGCGCATGAAGTCCCTGAGATCGCTGCACACCGCCCACCCGAAAGTAGGCGGACCTCACATCTGAGCATATAACCCTATCGGAACGACGTTCGCACCCTGAGGGGCGCGTACTATCCGATAGGGATATAAGCTCATCTGTGACCTAAAGGCTACTTTCGTGTGGACGGCGAAAGTGCAGCGACGGACTCAGGGAATATGCATGCGCAAATTTGGCAGTTAATGACCAGATTCTTTTCGAACGGTGCTGCGGCAGGACAACGAGCAGCTCAGGATCTTGGTAATATGCTTCGCAAAACGACGAAGCCGATTCATGGGAAAACGCTAGCTAGTAACCTTATGATAGCAACATGTATATATACTCAGCAACCAATATAGTACTTGCAGACAACGATTATGCTGTTTGCAGGATTGAGGAGAATGACAACTACAAACAATGTGCCCTTGATTTGTCAATGGGCTGTAATGACTTTTGTGATAATAACCATGTTTTGGACATGGAACTTTGTAATCTGAGGAGTGAGGAGAATGACAACCAACCCAACGGAACTGGTCTACAAGAACTATCGAGATACCGGCATCGATTTCACCATTGAGAAACTTGGTCAATGTGACAAAGATGTTTCTGATAAAGTGATTGTCGAATTGACAATATTGATACCATCGGACGATGGGAAAGCCATTCTTCCAATGTACAGATATGGTCAACGACTTGCAATTCTAGGAGAAAGTTTGTTACCAAGATGGGGAGTTGCCGGTGACAATGTCAGGTTCCGGACTGATAAGTTCGTACACAACACCTATAGTGAAGCATTTGCGAAAGCAACCGAAGCCGCCACTTGGCAACTTGATAAGTTTGTCCAGGCCGAGTTTGATAGGAAAATAGCTCTCATCAATGCCGAAAAAGAGTAAGGAGTGTTTCAAATGAACTCAAAACTATCACAACATAACTTTCAGATAATCAAAGGTCGAGTCGGTTTTCTAAACCGGCTCGATACCGAAGAAATGATACAAGTGCTGTTAATGCATTACGATAGAGTTAAAGTCCTAGAACCAGAGATCGAAGCATTTTCGATTAAAGCCGAGATTGTAAATAGAGCATTTGCTGAGGAGGTTGGTCACGCATGAAC
>JAJRCO010000116.1 GCA_028678905.1 Methanomicrobiales archaeon | reverse complement strand
TTCAAGAAGGAACACAGGATGTGCGAACTGCTCCAGGAAGCATTCTCTATTCTCCCTGTTCCGGCCTTCAGCTACGCCGATGCTTACAAGGCACTGGTACGGGGAGGTGTGGAGCAGGTCCCGGTCTCAAAGGCAGGGGACCGGATAGTAGCGACCGGTATTATTCCGTACCCGCCGGGCATCCCGCTTCTTGCCCCCGGGGAAAGGACAGGAAAACAAAATGAACCCCTGCTCCAGTACCTGAAATCGATGCAGGATTTCGACAGGCAGTTCCCGGGTTTTGAACATGAGACCCATGGAGTTGAAAACAGGAAGGGTGAGTACATGATGTATTGTATCAGGGAGGGGCGAACGTGAGTGAAGATTCCGCCACGCCCCGGAAAAATGGCATTGCACCCCAAAAAGTGCTGGGGATCTTTGCGCTCGCAATGATCAATGTCGCTGCGGTGCTCAGTATCAGGAATTTCCCGTCAATGGCAGTTTATGGATGGGAATGCATAGGGTGGTATATTATCGGGACTGTCCTGTTCCTTATCCCCATATCCCTTGCCGGGGCAGAGCTGGCTACGATGCTGGCAGACAAAGACGGCGGGGTGTACGCCTGGTGTAAAGAGGCATTTGGTGAAAAAGGTGGTTTTACTGCCATTTTCTGCGAGTGGTCCAATAACCTTGTGTGGTTCCCGACGGTTCTTGCCTTTATTGCATCAACCCTTGCGTTTGCCATTTCACCTGATCTGGCAAGTAACCCGGTCTACCTGTTCGTCGTGATGATGATTGCATTCTGGGGCACGACGGCAGTTGCGTATTTCGGGGAGAACCTATCGAGCAAGTTCCAGAACTATGGTGTGATCCTCGGGAGCATCATCCCATCCATCCTGATCATCGGGCTTGGAGTGTACTGGAGTGTTTCAGGAGCGGCCATTGTTCTCCCGCCGTTTTCCCTGGGGGAGATCGTGCCAACGCTTGACCTCTCAACCCTGCCGTTCTTCGCCACGGTTATCCTTCTGTTCGCAGGTATGGAAATGGCAGGATTTCATGCACTGGAGACCCGTAACCCGAGAACCGATTTTCCCAAGGCAATGGCGATATCCGCAGTTATCATATTCTTCTGTACGGTAATCGCAACGCTGGCGATTGCCTTTGTCATTCCTGCAGACCAGCTCAACCTTGCAGCAGGTGTTATGCAGGCAATCGAGTACTTCTTCACGGCACTTAATATACCCGGAGCGATCGCACCGATGGCAGTATTGATCACCATTGGCGGGGTAGTTTCCCTTGCTGCCTGGCTTATCGGCCCGGCAAAAGGTCTCGGTGTAGTTGCCAATGAGGGTAATATGCCACCCCTGTTCAACCGTACAAACAAGTATGGTTCACCGGTGGCAGTGCTGGTTATCCAGGCCCTCATCGGAACGTTCATCTCCCTTCTGTACGTGTTTCTGCCGTCTGTCAACCAGGCATACTGGGTACTTTCTGCCATGACGGTTGAGTTGCTGTGCATCGTATATTTCCTGATCTTTGCTGCACTTATAAAACTCCGGTACAGCAAACCTGATGCACCACGGCCATTCAAAATACCCGGCGGGATTCCGGGTATTTGGCTGATAGGGGGCATGGGTGCATTCGGGGTTTTATTTGCCTTTGGTGTAGGGCTTATGCCAACCGGAGATTTCACGTCTGCCGAGGCCGTTTCTTATACACTTGGCGTGTTGCTCGGTACATTCCTCCTTGCAGTTCCCCCGCTTATTTTCCTGAAAATGAAGAAACCCGGCTGGATTGTGTCCGGCTCCAAGGGGGGATGAATTGAAATGAATCTATTTCGTTCCCGTAGTCAAAGAGGAGGGTATATATGACACAGGGAAACAATGGCTCATGGGCCGTTATCCTGATCCTCATGTTGTTCTTCATGCTCCCAATCGGCTGGTTGCTTGTTACTTATACCGCTGAACCCTATCATGTGGTGAGCGGTGAACCCTTACGTGAGGCGGTGCAGGCTGCGGGGATCACCGTGGTCAATGCCACTGACACCACGTGGCCGGTTGGGGGTGCAGTTGGCGGGAAAACCTATACCCTGTCTGATGAAAGCGGGAATATATACACCATCCAGACTCAGGCTTTCGATAGTGTCGAATCACGGGATGCTGCTGTCCAGCTCTACAATTCCCAGTCTATAGGGCGTGGCAGGCCTGTCGGGAAGCTTATCATTATCGGCAATTATCTGATATATGTACAACCCTACACCGGTAAAATTCTCAAGAAAATTGCCCCTGAACTTCGTAAACTACAAGCTGCGTAGAGCTTCAGGAGGATAATCCTCCTGAGGTTTTTTTCCATGGATACCTTTAGTGGATAAATCAGAGGTAACATGTTAATTCTTAGCTCTGTAGAGATCATGTGTCCGGTGCGTCAGAAGACATAAAATTAGTGATGAGTGTTCGAAGTGAATTTCTCAGCGATTAGTCATATATTTTGCAGTATCAACATAGTGCGAGGGCCATCATAAAAGATAATGGTCCATTGATCTGTATCAGCGGATTGATATTGATCTCATGACAGGCGCCGGCACGAAGAAAACATTCGGAATTAAGGTCTGTCCACACCCCTTGCTTCTCCTCTTATTGGCTTGTTTTCTGGGAACATACGGCCGATCCTCCAGCCCCAGTCGCCTCGGCCGGCAGCGACTCGGCTTCGATATAGACACGGTTGGTTTCCGGGTACACGCTGCGGAGGTCGGCTTCAATACGGCGGATCGACTCGTGCATCTGCTCGGCAGTAGTACCTGCAACAAAACAAACCCCCATGTTCACGAGCAGTTCGTGCGGGCCCATGTACATTGTGAGAATATCGCCGGCGCGTTCGACCGCCGGATCCGACTCCACGCGGCGCCGGATGTCTGCAAGCTCGTCCGGGTTCACACCCTCTCCCACAAGCAAACCCTTGGATCGCGACGCGAGAACCCCGGCCACACTCATCAGCAGCAGCCCGATTGCGATCGATGCTACACCGTCAAGATACGCGTTGTTGAACATGTGACCCAAATAAATCCCGAGGAACGCGAAGATGAGACCGAGCATGGCTGCGCTGTCCTCAAGCACTACGGTATAGAGGCTGGGGTCCTTCGACCTGTTGATGTACTGCCAGGCACCCATATCTCCCTTTGCCTGCAGGAAATGCTTGATGGCTATAGAAAATGTAATGCCCTCGATAATCAGCGAGATGCCGAGTACGATGTAGGCCGCCGTAGGGTCGCCCATCCGGGTATCAGGTGCGACGTGCCGAATGTGCGAGATGCCCTCGTACAGCGACATGCCACCACCGATGCCGAAGATGATGATCGCCACGATGTTCGTCCAGAAATAGAGCGACTTGCCATAGCCGAAAGGATGGCTTTCATCGGCCGGCTGCCTGGCTCGGTTCATTCCATGCCACACAAGGCAACCGTTTCCCGTATCGACAAGCGAGTGGATACCCTCAGAAATCATGGCCGAAGAGCCAGTGATTGCCGCCGCAATGAACTTGATGATCGCGATGAACAGGTTACCGATAATGGCCGCGATAACCGGTATTTTAGAACCGCTTTGTGATGCCACAGGCCACTCCTTCTATCTATGTCGTTTCCCGGCTAGTCCAATGTCCGTCCCCAGAACGAATGCCTGGTGATAGAAATCGCGGTACATGCCTTCCGAACGATCAACCATACATGAGTGTTCGGCCAAAGGTATTTGATATTATTGAAATACTTCCTTACAGTTTTGGCTGCACCGGAAAATGGGATCAGGGCTCCAAAGATTGTCTTACTCAACGTCGATGGGGTAATTTACAGTTGAATGTGATTGTTTTTCATAAAAATGTCAGAGAGAAGTGATATATACAAAATTATTTGGACACCCCGTTGTTTAAAAGGTAACTATATAGGTTCGGGTATTCTACTATCCCTTAACGGTGTTCAAATCTTTCCGTTATGAGGTTCCCCATGGCCGCAGATATACTGGTGCAGATATTTGATTTCCTTGTTCAGCTGTATGAATTTCTGTTGCCGATACTCGTTATCGCAGACATCTTTTTTGCAATCACAATTATATTTATCGAAAGAAAAAATCCGACACGTGCAGTTTCATGGCTCCTGGTTCTGCTATTGCTGCCGTTTATCGGATTTTTCT
>JAJRCO010000143.1 GCA_028678905.1 Methanomicrobiales archaeon | reverse complement strand
TATATAAACATTGAAAAAGGACATCTGCATAGTCGGCGGTGGATTATGTGGGCTCGTGGCTGCCCATAATCTCTCCCCGGCAGCCTCGGTGGACGTATTGGAAAAGCAGCCGGTCCTTGGCGGCTGCCTGTCTTCTTACCACATGGACCAGTACACCATCGAGCGGTATTACCACCACTGCTTCCCCACAGACGCCGCCCTGTTCTCCCTTCTGGAGAAGCTCGGGA
Organism: Methanomicrobiales archaeon; assembly: GCA_028678905.1. Lineage (GTDB taxonomy): Archaea > Halobacteriota > Methanomicrobia > Methanomicrobiales > JACTUA01 > JAJRCM01. Next base: position 7,175 of record JAJRCO010000143.1, on the reverse strand, counting down.
TCCGGGATCGCCTGGAATGGCGTAGCGGTACCACCGGGTATTATGTGCACGGCTCCCTCTACCCCCTCACCACTCCGCGGGAGATCCTGGCGTATCCACACCTCTCCCTTCTGGACAAGGTCCGCCTGGCAATCCTCACTTTGGGTGCCCGGAAGAAGGATATCCAGACCCTGGACTCTATTACGGCCGAAGACTTTGTGGTGAACAGGTACGGAAGGAACCTGTACGAATCGTTCTTCGAACCCTTGCTGGCCAGTAAATTCGGGGAGATGCGATCCACGGTATCCGCTGCCTGGCTGGTGAGTCGGATCGCGATCCGATCCCATCGGGGAGTCTCCGGGGAACACCTGGGATACCTGAAAGGGGGATTTGAACAGCTGATCGGCGCCCTGGAGCAATCCTGCACCGCCGCCGGATGCACCATCCACCGCAACGAACCGCTCACCGAGCTACGAAAGAACGGAGAGAAGTGGGTCGTGAACGGCCGCCCCTATGACCGGGTCCTTTCCACCATCCCTCCCTCCGAGGTCGAACGGATCTCTGGACTCACCATGCCCTCAATTCCCTACCAGGGTGCGGCCTGTATGACTCTCGGCTTGGAAAGGGAGGTAACAGAGGGCATCTACTGGGTGAATATGAAGGATCCCGCACCCTATGGTGCCGTAGTCGCTCATACCAGCTTCGTTCCCCGCGACCGGTACGGGGAGAGTATCATCTATCTCGGTTCCTATTTTTCGGGAAAACCATCTGCACACCTGGAAGAACGGATGCTCAACGATTTCTCGCGCCGGTTCGGTGCTGCAGAGGCAGATATCCACTGGCACCGGCTCGCGGTTGACCGTTTTGCCGGCCCGATCTACGTGGCTGGATACCAGTCTTTGATTCCGGAGTATGAGAAAAACGGTCTGTATATGGCGGGTATGTTCAGCCGGCCAAATTATCCGGAGCGGAGCATGGAAGGATCGATCCGGGCCGGGACCGAGGCCGCCACCCTGCTGAAGAATGGGTTGGGATCGTGAATAACGTTGAGGTGACCGCCATCCTGCCGGTCTACAATGATCGTACTTCTCTGGAAAATGCGATCCCACGGTCTATGGAGGCTCTTTCCCGAATCACCGATTCTTTCGAGCTGGTCGTGGCAGAGGACGGGAGCACTGATGGCAGTGCCGAGTACGTGCAAGAGCAGGCGCGGCGTGATCCCCGGATCCGTCTGGTGCATAGCGACGAACGGCAGGGAAGAGGCCGGGCACTCACCCGGGTGATGCGGGAGGCGGAGGGAGAGATCCTCTGCTATTATGACGTAGACCTGGCGACCGATATGACCCATCTTTCCGAACTGATCCAGTCCATCCGGGACGGGTATGACCTGGCCACCGGATCCCGCCTCCTCCCCGAAAGCCGGGTCATGCGATCCGGCACGCGGGAGATCCCCAGCCGGGTATACAACTGGCTGGTTCGGGTCGTGTTGGGAAGCACTCTGCACGATCACCAGTGCGGGTTCAAATCCTTCCACCGGGAGAAGGTGCTCTCCCTCCTGGGTTCGGTGCGGGCAACCCACTGGTTCTGGGATACCGAGATACTGGTGCGGGCTCAGGCGCAGGGACTCCGGGTGCGGGAGTTCCCGGTGCATTGGCAGGAGGGAAAAGGCACCACGGTACGGGCAAAGGACGTGTTTTCGATGGGTAAGGCGATCTTCGGCCTCTGGTGGCAGTTGCATGTGGAAAAGAATTAGTGGCATCGTGATTCCGGCGGTGATCGCCGGTGGGATCCTCATCTACATGCTATACCAGGTACGGGACAGCCTGCCGGCCGCCATCGCCACGGCCATCCCCCAGTACCTGATTCTCGCGCTGATCATCGCCGGATTTACCTGGTTTGTGCGGGGCTTGCGGTATGTCGTTATCCTGGACGGCCTGGCCATTCGCATCACCACCATGCATTCTACGGCCATGGTACTGCTCTCCCAGACCGCGAACCTGGTGGTTCCGGCCCGCCTGGGAGATCTGGTGCGGATGTTCATCTTAAAGGACCAGGGCCGGGCTACCTACTCCCAGGGGCTTTCTTCCCTCGTGGTGGAGCGGATCTTCGACGTGGTCATGGTAGCCCTACTGGGCTTCCTTTCCCTGAACTTCGTATTCAACGTTCCCGGCTGGTTCTTCACCGTCATCACTATACCGCTGGTGGGGGGAGGGATCTTTGTTGCCCTCCTGTATGTCATGGGCATGCTCGAATCGGATAACCGGTACATTAAGATGGTTTTGCGGCTGATGCAGGAGGTCCGTCAGGCTTCCTTGGGCCCCCGTTCTCTCGCTATCCTCTCTCTCACCTCGATATTTATCTGGATGATGGATATCCTGGTCTGCGTGGTGGTGATCTTGATGTTCCGTCAGGAGGTCGTATTTCCGGTGGTAGTGTTGGCCATCGCCATCGGCAATCTGGTCAAAGCAGTCCCGATCACTCCCGGGGGTATCGGCACGTACGAAGCAGCCCTGGCCATCACCTTCAGCCTGGCCGGGATGCCAGCGGTGACCGCAACCCTGATCGCGATCATCGACCACCTGATCAAGAATGTGGTCACCGCGGTGGGTGGCCTGGCCTCACTCTACTTCTTCAAAGGGCAGGTCGTCCAGGCATTGAAGAAGGCGTTCCGGGTACGGGTGAGTGGAGAGGAATCCCTTGGGGATTGAGCTCACCGCTTTCTGGGTACTCTCCTGGATCGTCATTCTGAAATTCCTGCAACTGGCCCTCTGGCCCGCCCTCCAACAGTCCTTCCGGTCCTGGGCCTACCCGGTTTCATTCTCCGCATCGGTGCTCGTATTCACCATGCTTACCTGGTACTGCGGGCTGGCCGGGATCCCTCTGGTGCTGGCGCTGATCCCGTTTCTTGCCCTGCTGGGATGGAACCTCTGGCAGGGAAAATACGACAGAGAAGAAATCCGCGGGAACCTGCAGTGGGACGCACTCTTCCTTACCGGTCTTTTCTTTGTTCTGTCCATCCGCCTGGTCAACCCCTCCATCTCCTTTGCGGAGAAGTTCATGGATCACGCCTTCCTGGCTTCCATTATGCGGGAACCGGTGGTCCCGCCCCTCGATCCGTGGTTCTCCGGCGGGACCCTCACCATCTATTACTATCTGGGATACTGGATGTTTGGTGCGCTGGGTCTGTCGGCAGGAATACCTTCAACGGTGGTATTCAACCTCGCCCTGCCCACAGTGTTCGGACTTACCCTTGTTAATGGTTATCTCCTGGGAAAACTCCTGCTGGATCGGCTGGCCTGGGTACCCCTGGTCATCTTCTTCCTGGTCAATCCCTCCTACCTGTATAATCTGGCCCTGGGAAAGGACCTCTCCACGGTGCTCTGGGACAGCACGAGGACCATCACCAGTACCATTAACGAATTTCCCCTCTTCTCCTATCTGTGGGGGGATGTCCATCCCCATGTCATGGGCATGTTCAACCAGATCTTTCTCCTGGCCTTGCTGGCCTATGCCTATCGATCCTGGGATGATCTTTCCCGAACTTCCCGGGTGATACTAGGCGGTCTGATCGCCCTCTCCCTGGGCTCGATGCCGCTCCTGAACAGCTGGGACATTTTTGCCTATGCCCCCCTGGTGGTCCTGTTCGGGATCCTGCTATGGCATCGCACCCGGGGAGAAAGAGCCCCCCCCTCCTTTCTGGTGGCAGTCCCGGTCGCGTCCATCCTGATTTATCTGCCCTATTACCTGATGCTGGACACCGCCGGAATCAGAGGGATTGGTCTGGTGCCCCAGCCATCCGATCCCGTCCAGTTTCTCCTGGTGCACGGTTTCTTCCTGGCCATCCTCACCGTGGTGTGCCGGCGGGAGATCCGGGCCCGACCCTATCTTCTGCTCTTGATCATCCCCTTCCTCATCACCGGGCTCTATGGGGTGGCACTGGCCGCGATCCCCCTGATCTATCTTCTAGCCCGCCGCCACTACACCCCCGCGGAGCTATTCGCATTGGCCGGCCTGGCGATGATCATCATCCCCGAGATCGCGTACCTCCAGGACAGCTTTGGTGATCCCTATTACCGGATGAACACCGTGTTCAAATTTTACTACGCGGCCTGGATTCTTCTGGGTATGGGGTCGTTCTCTCTCCTGGCGAAAGATATCAGGGACCGGGTGCGTATCCGTTCCCCGCTATCCCCCCGTATCACCGCGGCGATCCTGGCCCTTCTCCTGGTGCTTTCCCCATTCGTGGCAGGGCTGGACGTTCCGAACGGGGGAGGGACCCTGAACGGGATGGCCTACCTGGGTTATTCCCATCCACAGGACGCGGCCGCTATCACCTATTTACGCTCTATTCCCGGACGGATCACCCTCGTGGAGGCAGAGAACGGAGACTATAACTATTACTCCCGCATCTCCACCTTTACCGGAATCCCTGCAGTGATTGGATGGCCGTACCACGAGCTCACCTGGCGGGGACCGGATTCCCGGATCACCGAGCGGATGGCGGATGTCCGCGCGATGTACGAGCAGGCGAACCGCACTCTGGAGCTGATGGACCGGTATCAGGCGACCTACCTGTACGTGGGAGATACGGAGAGAGAGCGCTACCAGGTCCATCTTCCACAGGAAGGTCTTGTGCAGGTCTACAACCAGAGCGGGGTGATCATCTACGCCCGGGCGGCGTAACGGCCTCCATAGAAAGTAACAAAGGTTTATCTCTATTCTCGATGAAATGAATAGGTTGCGACGATACTCACTGATGGGTGAGGTTAGTCCTGAATGAGGTGAGTCATGGCGAAAGGATTTGTGAAGTTCGAAGTCCCCGACGACATCCAGAATAAGGCCCTGGAAGCCCTGGAAATCGCTCGGGATACCGGTAAAATCAAGAAGGGATCGAACGAAGCGACCAAGGCAGTAGAAAGAGGGCTTGCCCAGCTCGTCCTTATCGGGGTGGATGTAGAGCCAGAAGAAATCGTGATGCATCTGCCTTTTCTGTGCGATGAAAAAAAAATCCCTTTCCTTTTTATCAAAAAACAAAATGATATCGGAGCTGCCAGTGGTCTGGCTGTCGGATCCGCCGCTGCTGCGATCGTGAAATCCGGCAAAGCAAAAGAAATTGTTGACGACGTGGTGAAGAAGCTGGCCGGTCTGAAGGCCTGAAAGGAGAATATATGGCAGATACAGCGACGCCGGCAGAGGTGATTGAAGTGATCGGGAGCACGGGCATGCACGGAGAGGCGATGCAGGTAAAATGCCGTATTCTCGAAGGCCCCAACAAAGGCCGCATCATCACCCGGAATACGGTCGGTCCTATCCGGGAGGGAGATGTCCTGATGCTCCTGGAGAGCGAACGTGAAGCGAAGAAGCTCACGAAGCGGTGATCAACATGGTGGATACACGCATCTGCAGTTTCTGCGGGACGAATATCGAGCCCGGCACAGGTAAGATGTTTGTCCGAAAAGACGGGACCGTTTTCTATTTCTGCGCCACCAAGTGCGAGAACAATTACCAGCTAGGCCGGGTGCCACGACGGGTCCGCTGGACTTCTGCGGGTCGAAAGGCACGTGGCAAGGAGTGACCGGTTTGGAGCGCACCTTTGTGATGGTCAAACCGGACGGGGTGCTCCGTGGTCTGTGCGGTGAAGTGATTGGGCGGCTGGAAAGGAAAGGCCTGAAAATGGTCGCGGCCCGCCTGACGTTTCTATCTGAAGAACGGGTGCTGGACCAGTACCGCGAACACGTCCAGAAACCGTTCTTTCCGTCGCTGAAGAGCCACATCATGAGCGGCCCCTGCCTGCTCATGGTCTGGGAAGGACACAACGCGGTAAGCGTGGTGCGCCGGCTGGTTGGGGCCACCAATCCCTCCGAGGCAGTCCCCGGGACCATCCGCGGGGATTTGGCCCTGGATACCGGAAGGAACGTGATCCACGCGTCCGATTCTCCAGAGAGCGCGGCGCGGGAGATCGCCCTCCATTTTGCCCGCACCGATCTGGTGGACTACACGCGGATCGACGAACCGGTCCTCTATGAGTGGACCGAATAATTCTCCATTTTTCTTTTCTGATGGGCAGGTCCGTCACTCGCGTTCCCACAAGAACCGATCTGGACCATTACCTCCGTGGATCAGGAATGTCCGGGGCAATTTCCACAGTAGGATATCGATGATGCGCCCGGTAAATACCCAAAATATCGTCCGAATTGGTGAGAAGAGTTATTTAACCGGTTTTTTCTGACGCGGGACCTTCACAGAGGTGCGGCAGCGGGGACATGACGTATACCAGTCCGCCTTTCCTTTATAGTCCCATTGGTATCCGCATCTCTGGCACTGTAAGATCATAGACCTATGTATGTATGTATCCTGGACCTTAAAGTTCTATGTACCATTACATGCTCTCCGGAATCGCCTTTCTTGGGTATACGTACCCGTAGATTACGCTGTGTGTTCTGTGTGTCTGATCCTATGTATAACGGAAGTTATATATGTATATATGTATGTATGTATTTTAACTGACAGGAGCGGAGGAAGCATGTCAGTATATGCGCAAGTCTACGAAGGGTACAATCCAACTCAGCAGAGTATCATCTCGTACCTCAATTCCGGTGTTCAGGCGGGAAAACACTACTTCAAATCGAAGTACATCGCCCGGGACCTCGGGCTTTCGTCCAAGGAAGTTGGCACTAATCTGGGAATTCTTTCTGAGGTCTGCGACGATTTGCGGATAGTCCGCTGGAGCTATTCGTCCAGCACCACCTGGCTCGTGACCCCGTCCACCGGATAATCTTACTCATCCTTTTATCCTTCCGGCACGCATGTTCCGGCTAAGAGGCGTCGAATATGAGTGATCTGGTCACTTTTACCCTGCTGACCCTGTCATCCATGTTCATCATTGTTAACCCCATGACCGCTACGCTCACCTTCCTCTCCCTCACCCCCTCGCTGTCTCACGAGGCAAGACTGCAGGTCGCAGGGGACGCTGCCCGTTATGCCCTCGGAATCCTGCTGGTGTTTGCGATCGGAGGCGGTTATATTCTGAGCCTTTTTGGCATCTCTCTGCAGGCCTTCCGTATCGCCGGGGGGGTTCTGCTGTTTTACATCGGTATGGAGATGGTCTACGCCCGCACCTCCCGTACCCAACTCACCGCTACAGAGAAGTATGAGAGCCGGGAAGGGGAGGACATCGCGGTGATGCCGCTTGCGAC
>JAJRCO010000148.1 GCA_028678905.1 Methanomicrobiales archaeon | reverse complement strand
CCCCGGCCACAGGCGGCAGGCCATCGAGCACCCGCGCGGCCTCGTCGGTCCGCTTCAGGTCGAGCAGAACCTGCGCCCGAATCAGTAGCTCCGCCGCCGAGCCGTCCTGGCCGACCATCGCGAGCGCCAGATCCGCCTCGCCGAGGCGCGCCAGAACGCGAGAGAGGGCGGATCGTTCCTCATGGGACCCCGTGAAGTCACCGGACGCCGAGAGGCGCGTCGCCGCGGCCCGGGCCTCCGCCACACGCCCGCACTCCCAGAGAATCCGGACGGCGAGGCCGCACCTCCCGAGATCGGGGGAACCGGCTGGAGCACGGGCGAGGAGCTCGAACGCCAACGCGCGATCACCTCGCCGCGACGCCTCCTCGAGAAGAGCCTGTGCGGCGTGAAGGTCGCCGGGCTCGCCCCGAGCCAATGCCGCGACCGTGAGGCGCCCGCCCGAGAGGCCAGCCTTTTCAAGCCGTTCGACGATGCTCCGGCGCGCCGCCGCCGAGAGGCGCCCTGCGTGGCGGCGCCGCTGCTCCTCGGCCGCGAACCGCCACCCGTCGTCCCCCTCCGGCACGAGTTGGCCTGCGTCTCGCCCCCGATCGATGGCTCCGGACGCCTCCTCTCCGCCGACGCCGGCGGCCCACGAGAGCTCCTCCTCCTTGAATCCGGACTGGAGAATGGCGGCCGCTGAGAGGAGAGGCTCCCGCCCGGCGCTCGACGGCCGGAAGCGGAAGAGAGCCGGAGGCCTCTTCACGGCCGGGTCGAAGGCGGCGGCGAGACCGCGGGCGAGACGGACGAAACGTGCCGGATCCTCGCGCGCCGCAGAGGCGACGGCGTCCCAGGCCGCCGCCGCCTCGGACCAGCTTCGAAACGGCAGCCAGAGGAGCGAGGCGACGTCCCCCCGCGACAGTCGCGCCGTCAGCCGAAGGCGCGGCTCCCAAGGGTGTGGCGGTCGCGCTCGCGTCTCGAAGAGCCGGAATCCCGCACGGTCCAGCTCCCCTTCAACCGCCTTCCGAGACCGCTCGTCCCAGACGTCTCCGTTCAACGCCACGACGGCGATCGGCGGGCCCGGAGGCCACT
>JAJRCO010000244.1 GCA_028678905.1 Methanomicrobiales archaeon | reverse complement strand
TACCCGCGCCGCCGTCCGCTACCCCCTCCACAGGCGGTAGTGCCTGATTTAGTTGCGCCTAAATTTTATACGTAGTATACTGGACAACAGTAGCCGGAGAGGGGAGGGAACATTATGATATGAGCCTTTCGATCCGTGCCTATTCGTGTACCTTAACAGACTGTCACATTCAGGGCTGGTGTTCTCGTGCTTGTGTACAAGCCTCAATTACTAACACCTTAGGGCAAACCCAACGCGCCAGCAACATCGAACACACCTCAGACGGGATGTTTGATATAAACTGGTCATTCACAAGTCTAACTCCGGGTGTATTGTATAAAGGCTATGTCACGGCAGCCGATGACTGTGGCCCACCGCTCGGTTTTGATGAGTATACGCTTGTTTGGGACAGCCATGTCCTACCCGTTTCAGGAGGTGAATTTATGACTCTGGTTCTCGCTCGCTATACGCTCACCATCAAAGACGCTGACGGTGAGAAGGCAGCATTCAAGGTGTTTCGTAAGATTGACGACGCAAACACCATCGTGACCGAACTCGCCGCAATGGCGGCCTACCGTGCTTTGGTCGAAGCCGTGGTTGACGGCAAAATCATCTTCGAGGAATTGGTTCTCAAGCGCGCTGTCACAGCAGGGAAAACTGACCCGGTTGCCAACAGTGAAGTCGAGAAAACAGGCCTTCTGAACTTCTCGCTCACCAACAGCACCTTCACCGAGAGCGTGGACATTCCGGCCTTCTTCTTGGATGGGTTCGACAAAAACTCAATCATCATGGATGATCTGGCAGTAGCAGCGCTGACTGACGAACTGACCGACGGTTCGTACATGAACGAAAGTGGCGTGGCGATCAACGAGGTGCTCGATGGTCGCAAAACCTTTCGCAAGCACCGTAAGCAGACCCTACGCGCCAGGGGTGTCTGATTGAATTGAGAACAGGGGGGGTGGCTCATGAGCGATTACCCGTACTGGACATTGAATGGCCCACACTATTACTATCCAAGGCCTATCCCCCTTGTTGGTGTTGATCCAAACGACGCGCCAATCTTGCGGGTATGTTTCAATGAAGATTGGCTACCCTACGTCCTGGGTGCTTGTAAAGGGTTGGTCGATAAGGCGGTCTGGCAGGGGACTGAGGCGGAGGCTGTGACGGAATCACAGCGAGCCAAGCTACTCCTTGAACAATTGGCCAACTCCGTCCCTGGCTGTTATGACGAGGCTCCCGAAGGTAGCTGGTTCTGTGAGTACGACTTCACAGACAGTGAAAACGGGTTCGACATCGAGTTAATTGACTCACAGCCTACTGGCGAATATGTAACCGGTGTGGGCTTCAGGGCCACTATAGTAGACTATGGCACGCCACCCAGTACGCGCTATCGTCGGGTACTACAGCTTCACAAGGACTTCTCTAGTTCTAGATATGTCTACGCCATCACAGTCTTTGACAACTACCTTGTCACGGATGCACCCGGCGGCCAGGACGGAAGATTACAACGCACCCAACTACAGGATGCACTCGACAACATCATTGTGGAGCACTACGCACGGCCAGCCGACGACGATCTAAACATGGAGTATGGCTTCATGTGGGACGGTATGAAGCCTGTCAATCGTTTATGGGGTCAGTACTACGCCGGTTGGGATAGCTCAGACGCAGGTGGGCTTGTCTCGACAAGTTTTGTGCTGACCACCATGTACCTCTACGGGTATGGTGATCAGCCAACGTGTTAATCTGACCAGTCTGTGACCGTTTGCAACCGCTTTTCAACGTGTGGTGCAATCGGCCTAGGTGCGCCAACAAAGTGCCTCTCCGCTCAATTAGGTCGTATCTACCAGGGTGGGGGGGGTAGCGCGAAACGTAACCGGTTACGTAGGGCAAAAACGAAAGGGGGGAGTTCTCGCCTCCCCCCGTCTGAAGTTACGAAGTGGTCATGAACTTACTCTGTCGGTTCGTCCCCGAAGAGCTTCGATTGCATGATCTGTGGATCGTTCCGTAGCATGTCGAGTAGCTCAGGAAAATTCCGCTTGAAAAAGTCTCCAAAAGCGGCGGCGTGTAGCAGAGTCTTAAAAGTGACCAATACCACCTGCTGCTCAATGTCAAGCGCAAACCCGATGCACTCCTTCCCTTCGTGCTCATGTGTGGATCGCCCAATTCCCTCACAAATATCAACACACTCATCCTCCTGGTATTCATCGAACAAGGGCGAAACATCGCAAACAACCGTATGCGACCTGTGTAGAGTGGGTTCCATGACGTTTACTCCTTACCTTGAACTTATCCGATACTTACAGGGTAAACGGGCGATGTTACAATCCGGTATAAGTCAGGTCACAAAACAGAGAGGAAGGGGGGACTATAGGGGGGTAGT
>JAJRCO010000098.1 GCA_028678905.1 Methanomicrobiales archaeon | reverse complement strand
TAATCCTGATGCGCCACCAGCAGGGAATCCCTCCCCACCGGATCGATCATCGGGCGCATCTCGCCGCCCTGGCCCTGAGTGGGGTGGACCGGGTAATCGCGATAGGCTCGGTGGGATCCCTGCGGCCAGAGATTCTGCCAGGTTCCCTGCTGATCCCGACCGATTACGTGGCTATCGGGGAAGTCCCCACCATTCATGACCACGCAGTGGTGCATGCGAGCCCGGAGATCTCCCTGGCGTTGCGCGAAGGGATCGCCCGGGTCGTCCCCGAGGCGCGGGTGGGTGGGGTCTACGTCCAGACCCGCGGGCCCCGCATCGAGACCATGGCGGAGGTGCGTATGCTCTCCCGGGTGGCCGATGTGGTCGGGATGACCCTGGCGAGCGAGGCAACGATCGCGACCGAGCTGGGGATGCCGTTTGCTGCCCTCTGTAGTGTGGATAACTATGCACACGGTCTGGGAAAGGAGGTGCTCACCTACGAGCATATCCTGGAAACGGCCCGGGAAAACCGGGAGCGGACAGAAGAGATCTTGCAGCGCCTGATACAGCGATTAGGGTGAGAGATGGCGAATCAAGAAATCTTTCCATGGAAGAAAAATCCGCTGGTACTTACCGATGTACTGGTGCAGGGAAGGCGGGTCGATATCTGCATCGATGAACAGGGATTCATTGAGGCGATAGGAGAGGGTGCCGGCCGTGCGGGAACCCGGGCCGGTATCCCGTGCATCGAGGGAAAGGGGGCGATCGCGATCCCGGGACTGGTGAACACCCACACCCACGCGGCGATGACACTCTTGCGGGGATATGCCGATGACATGCATCTTTCAGAATGGCTGGAAACCAGGATCTGGCCTCTGGAAGCCCATCTTACCGGCGAGGACTTGTACTGGGGCACCAGACTGGCCTGCCTGGAGATGATCCGAACCGGTACAGTCGCCTTTAACGACATGTATTTCTACATGCAGGACGCCGCACGGGCGGTGCAGGAGATGGGGATGAAAGCGGTACTCTCCTACGGTTTTATCGACCTGGGAGACCCGGACCGGAGGGAACGGGAGATCCGAGCGACCGAAGAGTTGGTGGCCGCAGTGCGAAGGATGCAGGATCCCCGCATTCGGGTCGCGGTCGGTCCTCACGCGGTCTACACGGTCTCCCGGGAGGGGCTCTCCTGGCTTGCCGAATTCAGCCGTAAGGAACAGCTTGGGATTCATATCCATCTTTCGGAGACCGAAAAAGAGGTCATTGACTGCCAGGTACAGAACGGCCGGAGGCCACCCGCCTGGCTGGAATCCTGCGGCCTGCTCACCCCGCGGACGGTCGTCGCCCACGGCTGCTGGCTGGATAGGGAGGAATGTGCTCTCCTCGGACGAAAGAGTGTGCACATCTCCCACAATCCCCAGAGCAACATGAAACTTGCAGTGAACCGGGCTATGCCGTATCCGGATCTTATCGCCCACGGGGTGAATGTGACATTGGGGACGGACGGGTGCGCATCGAACAACTCCCTGGATCTGTTTGGCACCATGAAGACCGCAGCCCTTCTCCAGAAATTCTTCTGGAACCAGGAGACTCTTCTGCCGGCTGCAGATGTGGTCGCCATGGCCACCGAGAACGGGGCCCGGGCGCTCGGTACAGGCAGCGGCCGGCTCGAACCAGGAGCACCCGCGGATCTCCTTCTCCTCTCTCCTGATCATATATGTAACATCCCGCTCCATCGCCTGGAGTCCAACCTCGTGTATTCCTGCAGTGGCTCAGCGGTGGACACGGTGCTCTGCCAGGGAAAAGTGCTGATGCACGAACGCCGGGTGCCCTACGAGAAGGAGATCCTTGCCGGGGCAACGAAAGCGGCGGCCGACCTGGTGCGGAGGTCCGCGTAGAAATGTTTGTGATCGGGCATCGGGGGGCCGCGGCGATCGAGCCCGAAAATACCTTGCGGGCGCTTCGAGCGGGGATGCGGTGCGCCCATTTTGTGGAAGTGGATGTGCGGACCACCCGGGATGGAGTACCGGTGATCATGCATGATGCTACCATTGACCGCACTACCAGCGGGCAGGGGAAGGTTGCCGAGTTCACTCTTGCCGAATTAAAGCAGTTTGACGCAGGGAAAGAATCGATCCCTACTCTCGAAGAGGTGCTCCGTCTTGTGGAAGGGAAATGTGGTCTTGCGGTGGAACTGAAAGAAGAGCGTGATCCCGCGCCGATCCTGGAACTGATCACCCATAGCTCCGTTGAACCTCTGCTGGTGGTGTCCTTCCATGCCCCCATGTTGAAAGAGGTGAAACGGACCCTCCGCCAGGCCCGGACGGGACTCATCTTTTCCCATCTGAATCCGGACCCCCTGGAGACCGCGATGGTGATCCACGCCGATCTGCTCCTGCCGCGGTTTTCTCTCCTTTCTCCCACCCTGGTGGAGGATGCCCATTTCCGAAACCTGCTGGTGGTCACCTGGACGCTAAACTCCGCGGAGGAGATCCAGAAAGCGGTGGAGGCCCGGGTGGACGGTTTCGCAACGGATGATCCCTGCCGGGCGAAAAAAGTCCTCCACAACCTTGCAGCGGCATGGTACTAGATCCTATCTGAAATGAGTCCGGCGGTAACGCGAGGATAGGGATACCAGACCGCTTCTCAAGGATTCAGTTCCGATGTTGCAGGCGCTACCTCCAGAGAAAACCAACAAAAAACATTAAATCACGACAGTGCGAGTGTATACTGGTCAGCATCGCGCTGACGAACGCGGAGATGGGGCTGTGGCCTAGTCAGGAATGGCGACGGGCTCCAGCGGTTTTTGCGCGTGATGAGCAATGGGTCTACTGACATGATGATGATCCGTTGGAGCACTGACGCATATCGGAGAGACCCGTCGATCGTGAGTTCAAATCTCACCAGCCCCATTTTCTTGTACGCACTCTTTTTTAACCCGGTTATCGCATAGTACTCGTTGATTTGCATGAGCATGTATCTTGTTGGAGAAGCCCTCGTAGGCGACGGTGCGGAACTCGCACACATCGACCTGATCATGGGGGATAAGGATGGAGCTGCGGGGACGGCCTTTGCCAATGCGTTCTCCCAGCTCTCCATGGGTCATACTCCGCTGCTTGCAGTGGTTCGTCCCAACCTGTTGACCAAACCTGCTACTTTGGTAATCCCGAAGGTAACCGTCAAGAAAGAATCTCAGGTGAACCAGGTATTCGGCCCGGTGCAGTCGGCGGTGGCGAAGGCGGTTGCAGATTCGATGGAAGAAGGGGTGTTCAAGGACATCGATATCGAAAATACCGTAATTCTGGCCAGTGTTTTTATTCACCCGACTGCAAAGGACTACAATAAACTCTACCGGTACAACTACGGAGCGACCAAACTGGCCCTTCGGCGTGCCATGGAAGGATTCCCCGATTCGGCCACGCTTCTTTACGAAAAAGATCGTCATGCCCACCCGATCATGGGATTCAAGGTCCCCCGTCTCTGGAATCCTCCCTACCTGCAGGTGGCGCTCGACCTGGTGGATATGAACCACATCCGGAAAGTGCTCACCGCTCTTCCGGAAAACGACCACCTGATCATCGAGGCGGGCACACCTATGATCAAGAAGTTCGGGGTCGAGGTGATCAGCGAGCTGCGGAAACTTCGTCCCAACTCGTTCATCATCGCCGACTTAAAGATTCTGGATACTGGAAATCTGGAAGCCCGCATGGCCTTTGATGCATCTGCCGACGCCGTGGTCATCTCCGGTCTGGCCCCGCGGGAAACCATGGAGAAGGCCATGAATGAAGCGAAAAAGACCGGCATCTACTCCATCATCGACATGCTCAATGTGCCGGACCCGGCGAAGGTGATCAAATCCCTGACCCTGAAGCCGGACATCGTAGAGCTCCACCGGGCCATTGATGCCGAAGACTCGGCATACCGCTGGGGAGACATTGAAGCGGTGCGGAAGGCGGCCGGCAAGAAAATCCTGGTTGCCACCGCGGGAGGTATCAAGGTCGACGTGGTGAAGGCTGCACTCAAGGCCGGCGCAGACATCTTGGTGGTGGGCCGGGCGATTACCATGAGCAAGGACATCCGTCATGCCTCTGAAGAGTTCCTGGAAGAGCTCTCCATGGAAGAGATCGACCAGTTCCGGGTTATGACCGATTTCTAGTAGGTCATTTTTTTTTAAAAAAAAGATAATTTAACATGAACTTTTGGTCGGCGCACTTTGTCTCAAGATCTTATGCGCTCACTTTTTTAAAAAGATAATATTAAATCAAGACGTCCCTAGATGAACCATTAAGCATGGGGTCCGGGAGAACGTGTCTTGTTTTTTTAAGAGAGAAGGGAACGATCCATATCAAGGTCCGGTCCTTCAAGAGCCAGGCCTGGTTCTTCTCAGAAATTCCTGATAGAGAAAAGAAATTAAGAGAGTTGTTCAGGTGGGGAAAAGGAGTTGAAATGTCCCTGGGGATGGACTATCTCCTCAGTGCACGATGCTTCCTGAACACCGGCTCATCTGGTGGGACCGGCGGCATATCCTTACGGAACCCACACTCGTTGAAGACGGTAAACGACGTTTCCTTGTGGCCAGGATATAAGTCGCAGATGGTCGGTTTATGGACGGTACCATGGAGATCGCAGGAATACGGCGGTTCATCTCCCTTGAGATGCTGGCACCGGCTGGGTATCAGCAGCTTGTTGCCTCTCCTCCTGCACCCGTGGGTGTCGAGATAGACCGCGGTGTCCGGCCCGATCTCCTGGTTGATGACCATCGAGATCCACATGCAGCAGCGCCCGCAGCGGAGGCAGGATCCCTCGTCTCGCTGGTTTTTCTTCATGCGTACAGATCCGTTGATTGTCGAAATTTATAATAGCAGGGGAAGATCGTGGGGATACCGATCCAGGTCAGGAGTTCTAGATCCGAAGAGGAATCCGGGTAAATAATCCATCAGATACGATAGGCTGGAATATTGCCGGAATCGGCTCTTAGATCCAAGGACCTGATCGCTCCACCCTCCATTCACGAATCGAGGCTGAACTCCTTGCTCTCCCGGGAGAGGAAATATCCCAGGACCGTTCGGATCAGCACCACTGCACCGAGAAGGAGGATCTCATCCGCTGTCGGCGCGATGAGGGTGGTGAGGATATCGGCAGCGATGAAAAACTCCAGGCCGAATACGATCTTTCCGGT
>JAJRCO010000180.1 GCA_028678905.1 Methanomicrobiales archaeon | reverse complement strand
GCCTAGTAGTGCTTTCACACCCGTATACGCAAATTGGAAAGACCCTCTCGGTCGAGGCAACTGTTAAAGGCCTGAAAAAAAGTGCGGGACTGAAACTGGAGTTCTGGGTGGAGCCCCCATCAGGAAAGTCTGAAAAACAGGCAGAAATAAGTATAAAAGAACTTTCCGTGGGAGAGGAAGCTCGTTACACGGCGGAGTTCACACCCAAGGAAACAGGGCGGTACACCATATACGCGTATCTATTCGATGATTGGAGAAGGATAAGTCGTAAGACAACTACCATCCTCGCTGAAAAAAGATAACAAATCAGCAATACCTTGAAATTTCATCTCCAATGTTTTTAATTGACTATCGTAAGAAAAGGATACACTCCTGTTGAAATAAATGAAATCTGCTTCTAATTGTTTATGGAATGTGCCGTTAATTCGTTATGCATGCAGCCTTGTAGATAAAGAGATAATACAATCAACAAAGGTAAGAGCAGGCCTTGAAGGAATCAGATGTAAACAACCTATGCATAACCTGCTCGCCGACCGCCACATGAGTCAAACGGGACCAGTGATCGGGTACGTGCATGAACGATCATTGGGGATATATGTTTTAGGGTAAATGACTGCTGCAGCGTAGGAAAGAAGTGCACGGACCCATCTTATCCCGGGAAAACATATCAAAACGCTCTCACAGAAAGAGATCGAGAGAACCCATGAGGGTGTGCCAGAGACAACCCCGCAGGCTCCTATTTGAGCCTTTCCGTGGAGGGCAATCTCCAGCACAGATCCATCACCCATTCTTTGCATAAAAAGATTTCTCTATCCCCGACAATCCCACCACATGCACATATCACGCATTACAGGGCACCTGCCGTGAGGACAGGAAATCCCATAAACATAAAGATAGTATGGGCTGTGGTCTAGGCTCAGTCGCAGTGAAGGGTGGACCGAAACCTGGGCAGGATTGCGGTATCCACATTCCCATAAGTAGACTCCTTGCACACCGGATCCCTTTTCATGCAGGGCAGAGTTTCAATAAGATCGTAGGAGTAACAACTTTATATGAAGATGGGTTAAGGGGTAGTGCCGGGGATTGCCTCTTCTAATTCGGAAGAACGGTATTGAATATGGGACGAGAACCCATTCTTACCGGGGTGACCCCCGACACTGAACTTCTTCATCGTGATCCGGATTTCGATTCCTTTTCATACCGATAATTCAAGCGGAATGACCTAAAAAGGGCATCCAATTTCTGAAACGGAGCCAATCATTCGGATCATTATTTACTCAGTTCCACTTTTCCAGCCCCTCCTTCACGTACTTGTCCATGGTGAACAGCCTATTCCCCTCCGCATTCTTCTTCAAATAGTGTAAGATTCTTTTTGAGAATCCCTCTTCTTCCAATTTGCAGGTAAGGTGCTTAGGATCATCGTGCCTCGAAGAATCCTACCTTTAATAAAAAGAGAATAATTTACCTTGCTCCTGCGATCTGTTCCATCCCGGACTCTATCGATCAGCCTGGGACCATCTCCCCCTCCATGAACACGAGCAGGTCTGCATTGACCTGGTTCTTGTGGGTCGAACACAGTCCGTGTGGGGCGCCCGGGTACACTTTGAGTACAGCGCCTTTGACCATCCTGGAGGAACGCATGGCCGAGGCACCGATGGGCACGATCTGGTCGTCATCACCGTGGATGATGAGGGTCGGGACATCGAACTTCCTGAGGTCTTCTGTGAAATCGGTCTCGGAGAAGGCTCTAATGCAGTCAAATACTGCTTTATGACCGGCAAGCACGCCCTGGAGCCAGAATGTGTCCCGGATTCCCTGCGAGATTTTAGAGTCCGGGCGGTTCGAACCGTAGAACGGTGCACTCAAATCCTTGAAGAACTGCGAGCGGTCAGCGAGGACACCGGAGCGGATACCGTCAAAGGCTTCCATCGGGGTTCCGCCGGGGTTGGCAGCTGTTTTCAGCATCAGGGGTGGAACCGCACTGATCAGCACAGTCCTGGCCACCCGGTCCGTGCCATGGCGGCCGATATAGCGAGCGACTTCACCGCCACCTGTAGAGTGCCCGACAAGGATCACATCGCTCAGGTTGAGCGTTTCGATCAAGGTCGCGAGATCGTCCGCATAGGTGTCCATGTCGTTCCCATTCCAGGGCTGCCCGGATCGGCCATGACCACGGCGATCGTGAGCAATGCAACGATATCCGTGGTCGGCCAGGAAGATCATCTGGTCCTCCCACGCATCCGCACTCAGCGGCCAGCCATGACTGAAGACAACCGGCTTTCCGCTTCCCCAATCCTTATAATAAATTTGCGTGTTATCTTTCATCGTCAAAATTGGCATCGGTACTCTCCATCCCGTATGGAACTTATTCGGTCTGTGTATTTTGCTCTGGTTCCCGCGTCATGGTCTGCTCGGTCGCGGCCACCGGAAAGGATTCCGCTTGCCTCCGATCAAGGACCACTCTCTCCAAAGTGGACGGGGATACGAAGACGGAAGAACTTTCAACACGGGCAGAACGCTGATGCCTGTTCTTCCCATTAAAAGATTACGCCGGAGATAGGAGTGTTGAGTCCAGAATCGGTCTTTACCAATGGACGATGAATAGTCACTTTTGTTACCGCCCACAGCACACCCTCCTACAAACATGTCCGCGAAAGTCCCCTATGCCGAATTACAACACCGAATGGATCGTTTCAGGGAACGGATGGATGTAAAACACCCTGCTTGGGGGATAGCCGCCATATTCAGCAAGATCAACCTCTACTATTTCACCGGCACGATGCAGGACGGTGTACTGCTGATACCCCGGAAGGGCGATGCTACATTCTGGGTCCGCCGCAGCTACGAGCGTGCCTCGGATGAATCCCTCTTTTCCGACGTCAGGCCAATGGCTGGTTTCCGCGATGCGGCCGCACAAATACGGGACATTCCTGACACTCTCCACCTGGAGACCGAGATCGTTCCCCTTGCTCTCTTGCAGAGATTCCAGAAACACTTCCCCGTCCACGAAATACGTTCTCTCGATGCAGTGGTCGCCCACGTCAGATCCATCAAAAGCGCCTACGAGCAGGCACTCATGATAAAGGCCGGAAAGATCCACCGCCGGGTGCTGGAAGATTTAGTGCCGGAACTGCTCCACGAGGGAATAAGCGAGGCCGTTTTCGGGGCGGAGCTGTTCGCGATGATGGTCAAGGAAGGTCATCAGGGAATCGTGCGTTTCGGGATGTTTGACACCGAGATTGTAGTGGGGCAGATCGGGTTTGGCGAAAGCTCGATTTATCCGACCTATTTCGATGGCCCTGGCGGCTGCTATGGAATGAGCCCCGGGGTTCCTGTCCTGGGCAGCCGCGAACGGACATTGCACCATGGGGATCTGGTGTTCATCGATAACGCCTGCGGAGTGGGGGGCTACCAGACTGATAAGACCATGACCTATATGTTCGAAACGCCACTGCCCGACGAGGCTATCGAAACACATCACCGTTGTGTGGAGATCCAGGATGAAATAGCATCCCTTCTACGACCGGGAAATACTCCGTCCCAGATTTACGATACGGCATTGAAGGGCTTGAGCCCAAAATTCCTGGAAAATTTCATGGGTTTTGGGAAAAGAAGGGTGAAATTCCTGGGTCACGGGGTCGGGCTGGTAGTAGATGAACTGCCGGCAATCGCCAAAGGCTTCGATGAACCACTACAGGAAGGAATGATCCTGGCCATCGAACCCAAAAAAGGAATCACGGGTGTGGGCATGGTCGGGATCGAAAATACCTTTGTGGTTACCCCTGGAGGCGGGCGATCGATCACCGGGAAGAGCCTCGGGCTGAAACTGGTGGAGTAAACCCGGTCCCGAAATCCACCGTCAAAGCTGGCGGTACTTTTGTCTGATCATTCCTGGTGTTTACAGTATCCAATATATCGTGGCGATGTAACCTCCATACCCCACCAGGAAGATCAAACCCAGGCTGCGGGCATGCTTCCTCAAACTAGACAGGAGGAGGTAGATGCCCAGAGCAAATAGGATCAGGACAACGTAGAAATGTCCACCTGGACCGGAATTGGACAGAGCAGCGAGTCGATTCCCAGGATGAACAGAATATTGAAAATATTGCTTCCTATGATATTTCCTATGGATATCCCGGGATTTCCCCGATAGATAGTCACGAGGAAGGTAGCAAATTCCGGAAGAGATGTTCCTACCGCTACCATGGATAGTCCAATTACCATGGTAGGTATCTGAAGTACGGTTGCGATATCCACTGCATCCACAAGAGAAGATCCGCCCCAGTAATGACCGCCCCGAGCCCGCCCAAGGTATAAACGTACGCAGTTCTGCTCCCCTAGGGCTTCATGAACGGTTCGGGATGGTTCTTC
>JAJRCO010000355.1 GCA_028678905.1 Methanomicrobiales archaeon | reverse complement strand
CGACGAATGCCGATGACATCGCCGCGTTCCTGGCCGGTGCGAATCCGAACTGGCCTGAGGCAACCCTGAAAGACCTCCTCTCCATGCACCTGTCCACGACCAAAGACGAACTGGTCGCCCGCTATACCCAGAACTATACCGCCGATGTGATTGCCTATGATCGGGTCTATGACCACATCCTGGTCATGTCGGATGCGCTCTCTGATGGAATTATCGCGCAGTATCCTGACAAATTTGCCGGCGAGAAAAAGTACACTCAGGCAGAAGTGGACCTGTACACCAGTATGAGGAAGCTGTGGACCGACCACACGCTCTGGACGCGGGGATATATCATTGCATCTCTTGCCAATTCCCCGGATGCAGGTAGTGCAGCGACCCGGCTTCTGAAGAACCAGGAGGACATCGGAAACGCGATCAAGCCTGTATACGGGAATGCGGCCGGTGATAACCTGACCGCCCTGCTTAAGGAGCACATCCTGATCGCGGTGGACATCATCGATGATGTTAAGGCGAAGAATGCAACCAAACAGGCTGCCGATGAAACCCGCTGGACGACGAATGCCGATGACATCGCCGCGTTCCTGGCCGGTGCGAATCCGAACTGGCCTGAGGCAACCCTGAAAGACCTCCTCTCCATGCACCTGTCCACGACCAAAGACGAACTCGTGGCCCGGTACACGATGAATTACACCGCCGATGTGATCGCCTACGACCGGGTCTATGACCACATCCTGGTCATGTCGGATGCACTCTCGGGTGGTATCGTAGCCCAGTTTCCCTCTGATTTCGGGAAATAATTTTCCTTTTTATTACGGACTACGATCTCCCGAATATAATCTCTTGGGAATTCTTCCTTCCATGGAAAAACGCTAAGCAAATTGCTATATCTATCAAGAAAAATTCACTTTCTTATCTCAGCATATGCCCCTGCGGATCGATCTCGCCCCGGTAGATGCGGGTGCTGGAGATCCACCTCCCGTCTTCAGCGAGGACACAGGCGATCTGGTGGATATCCACCTTTCTTTTCCCTTTCTTCCGGCGCAGGACGTTGATCTCCATCCCTACCGGCTGGGTCTCTTCGCTCACCACCAGAGCATCGAAGTCCGCGTCTACGGCCGGCCCGTAGCGATCGGTAAGGGGCTCTATAGTCCAGGAGGCAGTAAACCCCTGCTCTCGGATGAACTTCTCCACATGGCTTTTCCGCTCCTCATACGGGCGTACCGGGTGAGCTTTTCCGGAGGCGAAACGATCGGTGGTCAGCCCGATCACCACCTCACCGTCCCTCCCGGCCAGGGAGAAAGTTCGGCGGAGGAGCTTCTTGTGCCCTTCGTGGAGCGGATCGAAGGTTCCGCCTACCATAACCTTCATTCTTACTAAAGATCAAACCCTTATGTTATTATGACTGCCGTTCATGGTCGCCGATCAGCCCTGTTTATCGCGCCCAATGCCACCGTCACCGGGGACGTGCTCCTCGATGAGGGGGTCAGCGTCTGGTTCGGGACAGTGATCCGGGGGGATCGGGACGCTATCGTCATCGGAGCGGACTCCAACATCCAGGATAACGCCGTGGTCCACGGAAGCCGCGGTTTCCCGGTGCGGGTTGGAACCCAGGTCTCGGTAGGCCACGGGGCGATCCTGCACGGCTGCCAGATCGACGAACGGGTGCTGGTGGGGATGGGGGCGATTGTGATGAATGGTGCGGTGGTCGGTGAAGGGTCCCTGATCGGGGCCGGTGCGGTGGTCACCGAGGGAATGAAGATCCCGCCCCATTCCCTGGTGCTGGGGGTTCCCGGAAAAGTGGTCCGCCAGACAACGCCTGCGGAAAGAGAGCAGATCGTCGCCAATGCAGTTCAGTACCGCACGCTTGCCGGAGGATACGTCGTTGGTCAATAGCGTCGCGGTCATCGGAGCGGGGGTAGCTGGCATCCAGGCGGCGCTGGATCTCGCGAATCACGAGATCCTGGTACACCTGATCGAGCGGGAGCCTTCCATCGGTGGCCACATGGCCCAGCTAGACAAGACGTTTCCCACCAACGACTGCGCCATGTGCATTCTTTCGCCCAAGATGGCCGAAGTGGCCCGCCACCCCATGATCCAGCTTCACACCTGCTCCTCCGTAGAAAAGATCGAGGGAGAAGTGGGAGACTTCACCCTGACCATCCGCAAAAAACCCCGGTTCATCGATGAGTCGCTCTGCAACGGGTGCGGGGACTGTGTGCAGATCTGTCCGGTGGAGGTGTACAACCGTTTCGATGCCGGAATCGGGGTGCGCAAGGCGATCTACAAGCCCCAGCCTCAGTCGGTCCCCGACCTGGTGATCAAGGACCAGGAGCACTGCATCGAGTGCGGGCTTTGTTACGACGTCTGCGCTCGGGACGCGGTTCTGAAAGAGCAGAAAGAGACGGAGATCCAGGTGCATGTGGCCAGCGTGATCGTGGCGGTAGGGTATACTATCTTTGACGCCTGTCGCAAGAGCCAGTTCGGGTATCTACGGTTCCCCGACGTAATCACCAGTCTGGAGCTGGAGCGGATGCTCAACGCGAGCGGCCCTACCGGAGGGGAGGTACGCCGTCTGAGCTCCGGTTCCACCCCACAGAGCGTGGTGTTCATTCAGTGCGTGGGCTCCCGGGACATCTCCGTGGACCGGCCATACTGCTCCTGCGTCTGCTGCATGGCGGCGATCAAGAATGCCATGCTGATCAAAGAGAAGTACCCGGAGGCTGAGGTCACCATCTGCTACCAGGACATCCGTGCCTATGGGAAAGGGTATGAGGAGTACTACCGGCGTGCAGAACAGATGGGGATTCGCTTCCTCAAGGGGATGCCCGGTGGGGTAGAGCAGGACGCATCCGGGGTCACCCTGCAGGTAGAGAATACCGAGACTCGGGAAGTGCTCACCCTCCACCCGGAGCTGGTGGTGCTCTCCGCGGGGATCGACCCGGCGCCGGACCTTCCCAAGATCGCGGAGAGCCTGGGTATTCCCCTGGAGAAGACCGGATTCGCCCGGGCCGCAAACGACGCGATGGCCCCGGTGACCACCATCAAGCCGGGCATCTACATCGCCGGCACGGTCGCCGCTCCCCGGGATATCCCGGACACGGTGATCATGGGTGAGGCCGCGGCGATGAAGGCCTTCCGCGATGTGCTCGCCGCGGAGGCGAAAGAATTGTGAGGGACGAAACCCTGTGGTGGGAGGGGGAGAGCCTCTTCCTGATTGATCAGACGGTGCTTCCCGCCCGTTACGAGGTGGTGGAGTGCACCGACGTGGAGAGACTCGCCCGGGCTATTCGGCGACTGGAAGTGCGGGGTGCACCGGCGCTGGGGGTAGCGGGCGCCTACGGGATGGCCCTCGCCGCCCGCACCAGCAGAGAGACTTCCCTCCCCGCATTCCTTGCCGAAATTCAGGAACAGGCCGGACTCCTGAAGAAGACCCGGCCCACCGCGGTCAACCTCTCCTGGGGCATCGAACGGGTGACGACCCGCATAGCAGCCGCCGGGAGTGTGGAAGATGCACAGGAAGTCGCTCTCGAGGAGGCCCATCGCATCGCCCGGGAGGATGAGGAGACCTGTCTGGCCATCGGGGCGGTAGGGGCGGCCTTGCTCCCGGACCCCTGCACGGTGCTCACCCACTGCAACGCGGGGGCGCTGGCCTGTACCCGCTGGGGTACAGCCCTGGGAGTGGTCCGCTCCGCGGTAGCGGAAGGAAAGGAAGTGCAGGTGATCGCCTGCGAGACGCGGCCCCTCCTGCAGGGAGCCCGTCTGACCGCGTGGGAACTGATCCGGGACGGGATCCCGGTCACCGTAATCCCCGACAGCGCCGCGGCCTCCCTGATGCGCAGAAGAGAGATCGACCTCGTGCTGGTAGGGGCAGACCGCATCACTGTGGATGCTCTGTTCAACAAGATTGGGACCTATGCGCACGCAGTCACCGCCCGCTATCACGATATTCCCTTCTACACCGCCGCACCCCTCTCCACCTTCGACCCACTGCGGAAGGAATGGGAGGTGACCATCGAGGAGCGGGGCGGAGAGGAGCTGCGCACCTGCGGGGACTGGCAGCTCGTTCCCGATCAGGCCGGGGTGCGCAACCCGGCCTTCGATGCCACCCCGCTCCCCCTGGTGACCGGCATCATCACCGAGCGGGGAGTGCTCTTCCCGCCGCTGGATATGTCCCGCATCCTGTCACCATAACGAACATTATTATCGGTTACAGCCCAAGTTTTCCTCCAATGGTATTCATCTCGCCCCCGTGGGACCAGTTTGTGATGCTTATCGGCGAGCTCACCCTGCTGGCCATCATCGGGCTGCTCGCGTTCGGGTTTTTCCTCGCATTCATCGCCCTTTATTCTATGAGACGGGGAAAATTCTACTTCCCCCGCCTCCTCTCCTCCGGTTTCACCATGCTGGAAGGGCTGATGAAGGCCATCGTGGGCCTGTTCGGCCTGGACGACGAGGAACTGGTGCGCTTTTTCATCCGCGTGCATAACTCCATGAACGCGAAGGGATTCGAGTCCATTCCGGTGAGCCAGCGGGCCGTCTTCTTCCCCCAGTGCCTGCGGTCCTCGAAATGCCCTGCCCACCTCACGCCAGAAGGACTGCATTGCCAGCACTGTGGCCAGTGCGAGATGGGAAAAACGCTTCCGCTGCTCCGGGACATGGGCTACCGGACTTTCATTGTGCCCGGCTCGAGCTTCATCTCCCGGATGGTGAAAAAATACCGCCCGGCCGGGATCATCGGAGCGGGATGTATCATCGAGGTCCGGGACGGGCTGGAGATGTGCGACCGCATCGGCCTGTGCGGAATGGGAGTGGTCACCCTGCGGGACGGATGCGTGGAGACCCTGCTGGATTGGCACGAGCTGTTTGACGTGGCCGGCCTGGGATTGGACCCCGCCCTACTCCCCAAAGATCTTGACGTTTCTGCCCAGTAGATTCCCGCTCTGGATCTTGCCTACCACCACGATGGTCTCATCGCTTTTCACGTCCCCTACCATAACACCGGGCCGCAGGATCACGTTTCCCCCAGCCTGGATGGACCGCAGGCAGGCCCGGTTACAGACAGTGACGTTCTCCAGGGTAATCAGCGGACCCTTCACCTTTGCCCGCGGTCCGATGACCGCGCTCTGGGCGATCAGCTGGCCTCCGACGCTGGAACCTGCCCCCAGTTCCAGGCGTCCCGCAACCATCAGTTTTCCCCAGAAATGCGTATCGGCCGGAGCGATAAAGTTCCCGTCCACCTTCACGTGGCCGTCAAAAAAGGAACCCCGGGGCGCGATATAGGTGTCCCCCCACTGGTATACCTTCATCTGCATCAATCCTTGGACGGGCTATCATATCAGTCCTTCTTTCTGCTTTGAAATTCTGTCCCAAAGCGGCT
>JAJRCO010000034.1 GCA_028678905.1 Methanomicrobiales archaeon | reverse complement strand
TCCGGCCTTTCTCCCGCAGGTCCGTATCCATCATCTCTGAGGCCATATCGATGACCAGACCGCAGGATTTCATGGGCAGTCCCAGTTTTTTTCCAATTGCTTCCAGCGGGCTAAGCCCATATGGGATGTCTTCACAAATATACCTGTGATGAAGGGTTACCGGTGCATCGATGGCCCGGTAGGATTGATTGTTCTGGATGCATTCGTACAGCGAAGACCCTTGGAGGTGGTAACTCCTCCGTAGCCAGCCTGCGGTTGACTCGACCGGTTTTCCGAGTTCTTGGGAAACCGTGATCCGCTCCCGGTCGAGCTTCTCCAGAAAATGGGCGACCGTCGGCGTGATCCCTTCATAATAATGTTTGAAGGACCGGTGGGGGTTCTCCACCCCTCCGGTATTCAGGATGGTCACTGCAGGATGGAGGATCATCCCCACGTTTCCGATCGAGGTCTCGATCATCGACTCAGCAGGAATGAAGAACGATCTGATACCCATGGGAATCCTTTGAACCAGTGAATCATTCTGTTCGGGATTGATTCCCGAGAGCAGGACATCCTTTTTGATAGCGATAATGTTCACGTGGGTAGGGCTGGTTTTCCGGCAGGTATACAGATTCGTCTGGGATTCTGCGATGACCGGCTGCACCGGGCATTGTTGTTCGATAAGGGTATTGCGGAATTCAAGCGCCCCGAAGGTGCGGCCGGGGTTAAGGAGGATAAATGAATTGTCCTTGAGGTGGGGACTTATTTTTTTGGCGATATCGCGATGGGAATTAGCAGGGGTTGCGACAAGAATGGTATCGGAATATTGCCCGGCGATGCTGATATCTGATGTGACCGTATCAATCGGGATCTTTCCGGCCACGACACCGTCTGAGGTGATACATGGGGATGACAGGAGATCCCGGATATTTTCGGGAGTCCGGTTCCAGAGGCAGATATTATTGCGGAGATATGAGAGATGAGCTGCCATTGCGAGTCCGGAATTTCCCGCTCCTATGATGGTGATATCGGTCATTGGTTGACACCAGTTTTCTCGACTAGATTAAAATATCTCAATATTTTGTGAAATAGTTTCCTAGTAGCGTCTGTGGTGACGCAGTCAATCATCATTATTGGAAAAAATATTGAATATACAAGTTTTTTTGAAAGACATTTTCATGTCTTTATTGAAGCAAGAGATAGACTGGAAAAATAATATTATTTCTTTGGCTTATATGACCCCATTATTTTCCTTTTTTACCTTTTTTCGTCGTTCTTTGTCGTATTCTAGAGTCACTGTGCGTTTTTGGGTTGTGAATTCTTTCTTTTGCCATGTTACCACTTCCTTCCGATTGTCAATATTTTTTTTAACGCCAAATATTTTCTGTGGAACTTACAGATAAAAAACGATACTAACCTCAATAGCCACGGAATGTGTATTTTGGGCCCTGTAGAATTCCTCAATCAGAACAACTAACATTTTTCTGTTGATCCATCGGTCCAGGTTATAGATCAGGATCTTAATCTTGATCTCCTTCACCTGGTACCGGTACTTCCGTGCCTTCAGGCTTTCACCGAACCTCCGCTTCAGGACCGAGAATGCCATTTCGATGAGGTTCCTCCGGTGATAGGTCCTCTCGTCAAATTCCCGGGAGAGTTCCCGTCGGTACCGTCCTCCTATCCGCTTCCTTTTCCGGTCCCGTACCGGGATCAAGGAGTAGGCCTTCAGGTCTTCTCGGACGAGCTCGTGGAGACCCTCCGCATCATACCCCTTGTCCATAACATAGCAGGCTGATCGCCGCACCCGCCTACTTTCTGATTTCTGGCCCCAAGGAAAAGTGGCGCAGATGTACGGCGTTTTCAGGGATGTTGATGGTTTCTCTGAACGATCAAATATTCTCGTAAGTGAGCAGCAGACCGTTGTCTTTACCAAGGTCTACCCCATTCATTCTATCCCGGATCTCCGACAGGTGATCGATTTTCTAAAAACACTCTAACCCTGATTTTCAAGCGGAAACCTCAGCCAGAATCTTCACGTTTCCTGATCCCCTAAGCATCGATAAGTAAGATCTGCAGGCAATACTGAGTTCGTCATACCAGCAGTGAATGTTTTGAACAAATTTTTTAGGACAAGCCTCTCCTCAGGAAAATAGAGTCTCTCATCGAAAAAGCAAAATAGAGTACAATACCGTCAGATAACGGTCCATTCTGAGAAGGGTTTATGCAATGGATGTCCTCATCTTCTGCGTCATTTTCGGCAGTACTTTTTCTCAGCTGAAATCCATGATTCATCTGTATCGCAGATACGGGTGATGAAGTCTGCTATATCCCGTACAGAATGGAGGACCACGTCCGCTACCGAGGGATCAGGCGCAGGGACATTCCGATCCCCATATGCTGCATGAGCGGTGATCATACCAAGATGCTTGCCGGGAGCAATGTCTCTCCTGATACTATCTCCGATCACCAAGGTCTCCTCCGGACGAGTTCCCAGCATCTTCAAGGCGAGCATGAATGGTTCTGGAGCGGGTTTCTTGCATCCCGTCATATCTGTAGTAATCACACAATCAAAATATTGGTCTAGGTCGAGCTTCTTCAGACGCAGAAGAGCATTTCCATTATGGGCATCGGTCAGCACTGCCATCCTCAGTGCTTTCCTACGGATTTCTCCTAGGACCTCATGAATCAGAGGATATGGAATAAGCACCCGGAGCTTCTCTCTCTCATAAATCGCAATAGATCTGGCAAGCGTCTCTTCACCGAACATCTTCCGATCGATAAGATAATCTCTGATGTTTTCGTGGCTTTCAAATCCATGCTTTCCATGGAGAAAATAGCCAAACAACGATTCTCCGTCATCCCTATCCAGGAATCGTGCGACCTCTCGGCAGGCATGCTGCTTGGCGCTCACAAAATCAAACAAGGTATTGTCCATATCAAAAATGACGGCTTTTATTTTGCGATTGGCAGCATCATCAATTTCCGGCATATAACGAGATTTCTCTTGAAACATTCCCCGATGGGTTCATTCTGGAATACCTGTTTGAGTTCATCAAATGGAGGTTCCTTTCTTCGGAATTCACCATAGGCATATATACTCCGCACTGGATAAAACCAAACACTGCGGCAAGGATGAAGAGATGTCGAACTATTTGCTTGTGGTGCAGTAACCTCCTGAAAAAAAATCATCTTTCACTCAAAGTTTGCTAGCACATTTACCAATCCATTCTTCCAAGATATACCCATACTAACCGGAAAGATAATGGAAAGGCATAGAACTTCTTCAGCATATTCATAACACCGTACTCCCGTATCACCATAGGGGAATTTTAATCGGCAACACTCCCTTGGATCGACAGAAGATCCCCCCATCTGGCAGCCAGTACAAACGATCGCTTGGTTTACTGGAACTTGTCGCTCTGGGATTAGGGGGAACAGTCGGATCGGGAATATTTGTCGTACCTGGTCTTACTGCAGGTATTGCCGGCTCATCATCTCTCTGGATCTGGATACTTGTCGCTTTTTCTGCGACGTGCACCATGCTCTGCCTGATGTGGGCAAGCTCCCGATTTTCCGGGACAGGTGCCTTTTACACCATTTACAACCCGGTGTTTGGGAAAAGGATGGCCACCTTTCTTGTTGTGGTATACTTCATCTCCACCATCTTCGGACTCTCAACGATTGCGGCAGGACTCGGTCAGTACTTTGTCTA
>JAJRCO010000360.1 GCA_028678905.1 Methanomicrobiales archaeon | reverse complement strand
TGTCAACAAAAACCAAAAATTTCCTACGAAAAACCAATTTGCCAAGAATGTTTTAATCGAATGTATAAATAAAAAATTTTAGACCTTTTTATCCCCGATTAGCCTACCACACCGCGGACACCTCCAGCCAACACCCACAAAAGCCCTGGAGGACCGAACATGATCCGCTGCATGCGTTTGCCTTTGCATGCAGGGATCGGGCACTTGGGAAATGGAACACGCATATTTTAGGATACTATATGCGCGCTTTTACTCTATTTCCTTTTCGTGATCCTTGGTCACATCTCCCATTTGCACATACAACTCTGACGTAAATATGTGCAAGTTATCTTATCCACACCACAGAATACATCCTCAGCCAGAGCATTTGCCGCGCAATAGACTGGGATCACGAGGGAACCGTGGCCCCTTGTCGCCGCCTCCAGCTTATCGTTAGTCATGAAATCTGGTTTGAAAGAGACGGCGCTGCAGGTCGCGACGAGTACCTTTTCTCGTTCTTCTTCCATCTGAAACACACCTTCGAAATCTGAACACCTATGGCACGCGGTTGTTAAAAAGTACTGGTGTGTTCATCCCTCCAAAATCCAACCCAGGCTTGAGGGGAGTTACTTCAGATCCTCTGGTGATAACTCTCGCACCAGGGCTTCAATATTAACGATCTCTCTCTCCAGAACGCTTTCATGAAAGTAACATCTCAATTTTTCCTCGAATTTCCGGCGGTATTCGGGGATTATATTCCCCTCTTTGTCGAACTCTTTCCGGACATACCTTTTCAGCTCGGCCAGATCTTTCGCAGTAAGCTTTTCGATAAAACTGGTCCGATATCGCTGAATCAAGGTCTCCTTGAGCGATTCGGGGAGGTGAGACGTGGACTGTCTCTTGGCCATCGTATCAACCCTTGCAGGGATAGGTAATGTTCATGAATCTCTACCTGCCGGATCTGCCGCCTGTAGTACGCCTCACGTGAAAGGACGATGCGGTTTCTGGTTGTTGCATTTCAGTGATTCTCCGCACCGTTTCATCACGTTGTCCCCTAATGATAAAGATAGCGATGGGGGCGTAGCCGCGAAACCTGATATGATAGAAAACACCAACATAACTACAAATGCGGTATTACGGCATCCTCGTCTTTCTGGTTCTGGCGCTCGTGGTCCTTATCGCTGGCTGCCTTTCTTCCAGCACAGAAACCTGTTCCGTGGCATCTGAACTCGCGCGATGTTCTCCGCCCGAGGATTGCTGTGCAGGCACCTGTCCCGAGAACTGTACCGACCCGGGAGTAGATCGCGCGTTCTCTTATGACCTTCGTGGGTCAAAAGGAGAGATACAGACCCGCCTTTTTACCGGAACAGATGAATATGCTGCCTGTATCGGAGCTACGGTTCAGGACGAGTTCAGGCTTACCTGCGAGCAGAGGTTCCTTCTGAGCACGACCAAGAAAGAAATCTTTCTGGACGAACGTAACACCACCCTCCTTAAACTTGAGGATCCCTATCAGGACCGATTCCTTCGTGACCTGCTCTCCATTCTCAGGATCCGTGCGAACAATCCGGACGATCAGGCTCGACTCGCCGTGAGCCTGGTGCAACACATTCCTTATGACACGGTGAAGCAGCAGGAGTTCCTCAAGGGGGAGTACACTCCTAACCGCCTCCCATACCAGGTGCTATATGAAAACACCGGCATCTGCAACGAGAAGGCTAAGCTGCTCGCGTACTTCCTGAAGGAGCTGGGATACGGGGTTGCCCTCCTCAACTACGCAGAAGAGAAGCACATGGCAGTCGGGATACTCGCGCCCGAAGGATATCGCACGCCGGGATGTGGGAACTACGCGTATATCGAAAGCACCCAGCCGACCATCATCTCCCAGCTGAATCAGGACATCAGTTCTGATCCGGACGTCATCATCCTTACGGAGGGAAAAGAATTCGATACTATCGGGGAAGAATACGCAGATGCCAGGGAACTGGAACGTTTGCTCACCCGGAAAAATGGCCTCACCCGGGAAGAGTACAATCGGGCCAGGGCGCTCGCCCAGAAATATGACCTGAGTATTGTCTTTCGCTAGGAGGATTCTCCTCGCTTCGGCGATCAGCGCCGGCTCTCTCCTATGGAAAGCACCGGACACCGATGTATCGTCGAATGTACCTGGAATTACGGTCACTATTGTCGAATGAGCACTCTTAACTTCAGGATATCGGGACAGGCCTGGTGGGAGGACATCACCCCAGCCCCACATCCAGTGCCATCATCACCACAAACCCAATGAGTGTTCCCATGGTGGCCAGATCTGTATTGCCGTGGACCTGCGATTCAGGAATTACTTCCTCAATTACGACGAACAGCATGGCACCTGCAGCGAAAGCGAGGGCATACGGGAGCAGTGCACCAATCCCGATCACGGCGAATGCGCCCAGGGCCGCAGCCAGAGGCTCGACCACCCCCGACAGCTGACCGTAGAAGAAACTCTTTCGTGGGGATAATCCCTCCCGGAGCAGAGGCATCGAGACCGCAAGACCTTCCGGAAAATTCTGGAGTCCGATCCCGATGGCGAGCGCCACAGCCCCGGCAAGAGTGGCCGCCGGGAGCAGTGCCGCCGCAGCCCCGAATGCGATCCCGATTGCGAGCCCTTCGGGTACGTTATGCATGGTGATCGCGAGCACCAATAGAGTACTCTTCCGGTAGGTGGATGGAGGCCCTTCTTGCTGATTTGTGGGAAAACCCAGGTGGAGGTGTGGGATCAAATGATCGACGATGCGAAGGAAGATCCCACCGATTAAAAATCCCGTTGCGACGTGGATCCAGGCTGGAAAACGGCCCCCTGAGGACAGTTCGATGGCGGGGGCGAGAAGGGACCAGAAACTCGCGGCGATCATCACCCCGCCCGCAAATCCTAGCATCGTATCCAGGAACCTGCGCCCAGTGGAACGGGTAAAGAAGACAACCGAGGCTCCCAATGCGGTAGTCCCCCAGGTGAAAATGCCGGCAATCAGAGCCAGCACTACCGGATTCTGGAGGGAGAGGAATTCCATGGCCACGCGTCCTCTTTGGTACGGTACACCTGTCTATTTAAGGATATTATCATATCCTTTTCACTATCGGCGGGAATTGCTAATCGATTCCGTTTGCATGGCATAATAATTTAAACCCCCAGAAAAGTACCACACCACTATCCAATCTGGTACTTGATCCATCAATGAATAAGAAAAATCCTGTGGCCGGTAGACAGCGTTCATTTTCTTTGTATCTTTTCACCTCGGTACTTCTGCTGGTCTTCGTAGTGATCCTGGGAATTACTATTGTCGATTATACGAATGCAGAACAGACCCTGCAGGAAAATGCCCGGCTCCTTCAGACCCAGACAGAAAACACCATCCAGGAGGATCTCCAGATTGTGGACAAGGGTCTGAAATTATACGACAACACTCTGAATCAGGAGATGATTGAGGCATTTGGCCTCTTTTTCCAGGAGTACAACCGATCCGGCCATGATCCTGCGCGAATGAACCTGGAGGCGGTCCGTACTGCCTTACAGGGATCCATGGATCTATACATCATCAACAGCTCCGGGATCATCGAATTCACCACCTTTGCGCCGGATCAAAATCTGGACTTCAGCACAATTCCCTATTTCTATGAATATCTGATGAACATCCGGGAGTCACAAGGTTTTTTTCCGGACCGTGCGGTCATCGAACCCGCCACAGGCGTCACGCGTAAATATGCGTACATGCCCACCCCAGATCACCAGTACATATTCGAATTAGGACTCACCGGGAACAATCTGCAACAGGCTCGTTCAGATCTGGGATATCTGGAACGATTTCAGACGCTCAAACCCTTTAATCCCTATGTGGAAGGTCTCCGCATCTTCTCTACCCGGAAGCAGCTGGAGGACAACCCATCCTATGTCCCGGATCCGAATCTCTCCGCGACCCTGGATCGTGTAATCCAGGAAAAAAAGACCCTGACTTTTGATAATCCGGCGGCAGGAAAAAAAGTCACGTACCTGTATGTGGATCTCAGAGATGAAAACTATGGGTCGGATGTGAGCAGGATCGTAGAGATCACCTACAATACCGCCCTGATCCAGCAGGCGCTGAATGATCTGGTGGTTCTTCATGTCATGGTCGCCATAGTTATGCTTCTCGTCGTATCCCTGATCGCATTTCTGGTAGCTCGCCGAATCACCTGGCCGATACAGGAGATAGTGGACGATATCGATATTATCGCCGCGGGGGACCTTGATCACGCCATCACCGGTCACAAGGGCACAGATTTTCCTCCTCTCGCCTGGAAGATGCGTTTTTCCCGTTATATCCTTCTTTATATGCTCCTGATCACTTTCATCACGGTGGCCGGACTTACTGCAATCGACCTCGCGAACGCGAACCGTACTTTCATCCATAACGAAGGACTCATCCAGAACCAGACCGAAGAGAGCCTGAACCAGACCGTCCAGCTGGTGGATGCGGCCTATAAGGTCTACGATGACAATCTGAATCGCGAAATGAAAAAGAGTTTTATCCTCTTTTTCGATGAATACAATCGTTCAGGCAGGGATGTCTCCCGAATGGACCTGGAGCAGGTAAAACAGCAGCTGGGAGGTATGCTGGATCTGTATATCATCAACGAATCCATGGTGATTGAATATTCCACCTACGAGCCAGATCTAGGGTTCGATTTCAAGGAGTATCCCTACACGTACGAGTATATGAAAGGGATCCTCGCCAATCCCGGGTTTTATCCAGACCGGATCGTGCGGGAGATCGCTACGGGGAATTTTAGAAAATTTGCATACATGCCTTCTCCAGATCAGCGATATATTTTCGAACTCGGGTTGAGCGGAGAGGTATTCCAGGACCGGCACGGGAAACTCAGTTATACCACTGCTATCAATAATATCTCCAATCGTAATCCTTTCATCATTCAGGTCCTTTCGTTCGACATGAACAAACGGATGGTGAATAATTACAGTTATAAACCGGATAAAGAGAAGCTAGACGCTCTGGGGCAGGTGGTGAATAGCCGGACGACCTACCAGATCGAAAACACTAGTCGTGGAACCCTCATGCGGTACCTATTTATCGACCTGGTGGATCCTGACTACGCATCCGATGTGAGCTGGATTCTAGAAATCACGTACGACTCGGCACAGATCGATCAGGCGGTCAGTCAGCTGCTTGGTTTCCACGCCATGGTAGCACTGGTCGCCCTAGCCCTTTCAGTTGTGGGAGGTACTCTGCTCTCCCAGGTGCTCACACGCCCGGTAAAGCGGATCGTATCCGATGTGGACCGGATCGCCTCTGGTGACCTCGACCATACCATCACTCCTACAGTGGGGAGCGAATTCGAGGTGATGGAAAGATCCATCAACACTATGGTGAAGAAACTCAAAGGAACCATTGAGGAGCTTAGGAAAAAAGAAGAGGAGCTAATCGAAAGCGAAGAACGGTACCGTCTGGTGGTGGAAAGTCAGAGTGAGTATATTGCCCGATTCCATCCCGATGGAACCTGTATATTTTCCAACGAAGCATATTGCCGTTACCAGGGTGTCCCCTACGAACAGTTTACTGGAAAGCCCTTATCCTTACCCTTACCCCAGGAGGTCGCATCATTCCAGGTCCATCTCTCCTCGCTTGTTCCCGAACAACCCTCCAAAACCATTGAAAGCTCCTTCGCATTTCCTGATGGATCCGTCCATTGGCATCAATGGAACCTGCGTGCATTCTTCGATCCGAACGGTGCGATTACCGAATACCAGGTGGTCGGGAGAGATATCACCGAACGTAAAAGAATGGAAGAAGAGCTGCGGTCCAGCGAACGTAAGTTTAAGGAACTAGTGGCTCTCCTCCCTCAGGCGGTCTTCGAATTAAGTCCGGAGGGTAAGGTGTTGTACGCAAATCAATATACATTCGATCTCATGGGATTCTCACCGCAAATGATGGAGGAAGGACTTCTCATCTCCGAGGTCATTGCCTCAACTGATCGGGAAGCCGTACTGAACAATATCCGAGCAGTTATGAACCGGGAGCTCATCGGAGGTCGGGAGTATACACTCATCCGTAAGGATGGATCCCGATTTCAGGGAATGGTGTATACAGCCCCCATTATTGAGAATTCCGTTCCAAGGGGAGTCCGTGGAACGATCATCGACCTGACCAAACTGCGCAAAGTGGAGGAGGAGATCCGGAGGCTTAACGAAGAACTAGAGCATCGGGTGAAGGAACGTACCGCAGAGCTCATCGAGGCATACAAGGAAATGGAGTCGTTCACCTATTCGGTATCGCATGATCTCCGTGCGCCCCTGCGGGCTATCGATGGCTTTTCCGGTATACTCCTCGAGAACTACCAGAACGACCTGCCTCCCGAAGCAAGGGCTTATTTGACCAAGGTGAGAGGAAATGCTCAGCAGATGGCCCTGCTCATCGACGCACTTCTCAATTTCTCCCGGATGAGCCGCTCGCTGGTAGTCAAAGAGATACTG
This sequence comes from Methanomicrobiales archaeon, assembly GCA_028678905.1. Classification (GTDB taxonomy): domain Archaea; phylum Halobacteriota; class Methanomicrobia; order Methanomicrobiales; family JACTUA01; genus JAJRCM01. Next base: position 19,661 of record JAJRCO010000360.1, on the reverse strand, counting down.
GATCCGCGCCAGGTCGCCAGGGAAGCCCTGGAAGAGCTGAATCCCGAATTGCAGGGACGAGAGGTCAAGATTACTCTCCACGATTTGCCACCATGCTCCGCGGATCCAGCCATGCTGAAGCTGGTATTCCAGAACCTTCTTTCCAACTCACTGAAATTCACCCGACAGCGAGAGAAAGCGGAAATCGAGGTTGGGACGTTTCGAAAAGGTAGCCGAATGGTATATTTCGTCAAGGACAATGGAATCGGTTTTGACATGCGCTACGCTCACAAATTGTTCGGGGTGTTCCAGCGGCTGCATGCCGCGAGCGAGTATGAAGGAACCGGGGTAGGATTAGCCATCGTCCAGAAGATTGTTCAGCGGCATGGGGGAGACGTCTGGGCAGAGGCAGATGTAGAAAAAGGTGCGACCTTCTACTTTACCTTGGAGGGAGGGAAAGTTCCCGAGAATTTTCTCGATGTGCCTCCAAGATGAATAGGCGCATTTTCTCCGGATCTTTTATGCCAGGAGTACATTCCACACCGGAAGAAACGTCAACGGCATAGGGATGCAGATCTCGCACGGCTTCCCGAACGGTCTGGGGCGTGAGACCCCCGGCGAGGATTACCGGAACCAGGGAGGTCTGTACTACCCTGCGTGCGTACGCTGGATCAAAGGCGATACCATGACCCCTGCTGCTATCGATTAACACTGCCTCGCAATCGGTGCGGAGGGGGTCACCCTGCGCCAGCACCCGTATGACCCTCGTCCCGGCGACCCTTGGGAACCCATAGGAAATCTGTACAGCATCCGGCCGTATGCGGAGTACCTTCTCCATATCATCTTTATCTCTAGTATGCGTCACCACGACTCGGGTGATATAAGGACCAAGCGAAGTAAAAATCTCTTCGGCTTCTTTGGAGGTGACACATCGCGGTGAATCTGAATACATGACCACGCCAATTGCATCAGCCCCGTACCGTTCAGCATCAATGGCATCTTCCGGACGGGTTACCCCGCAGATCTTCACCCGCACGTACAATCAGTAACACCTCTTGGATAGCTCATCTGAGGGCATGAAAATCTATTATTCCCAGCAACGGGTTGTATTTTCCGGTATCAACATACGAGGTACATTTCGGGACATTGTCATCTGAAGTATGAATTATCACAAGGCCGAATTCTACCTGCAATCTTCGACTCCTATGCATCGCCCATTTCCCGAATACACAGGCTGGAGGGAAATTAGAGGAACAGAGCCGGTTCATTGGCTGTGTTCACTCTCGACATACGAGATTGCTGGAAATACTACTACTCTTCCCGTGGCAAGTCTGAAGCAGGGGCATCCTGGGCGCTGCTTTCCTTGGTGACCGGGATGAAATATTTCTCCAGCACTACATCCCCATAATCCATCAGGATACGGACCATTTTCTTTAATTCCTCGCCCTTCACATCTTTTTTGTAGAGGAGTTCTCCATCCCGGTAGAAGAACGCGGTAGTACCATTGTAGTTGAGGACATCGGATTTATTCAACACATACATATGGTTCCCGGCCCGGCCTGTATATCCCACCCTATTTTTGGGGAGTGGGCCGTTGAGACGTATTTTTTTCCGTGTCTGTTTTCGTGCCATGTCCAGAAGTATGTACACCTCTCCCATAATCAAACTCCCCTTCCCCACAACAAAGGTGATTTTCGGTGTTACGTTTTTTCCGGAGCAGCCGATCGTTCTTTCATTTCCTTACGTGGTTAACACAGGTACCCCGCGAAATGCGTATTTACCCTCAGATTACGCTTCGCGGGGGACCTTACGACCCGAAGGTTCCAAAGGGGGACGATCCAGATCAAAAATGAAAAGGGTTGGCGCCATTGCTTATTTGGCGAGTTCGAAGAATTTCATTGCCTGTGGAGTATATTTTTTAGCTCTTCGAAAAAGTACTTCGCGAACTGCGGTTCCGAGTTAGCGATCGCACCCTTGATAGTCTGCACCAGCCAGTGCGGCAAGTCGGGATCATTGTTCAGTGAATTCTGGATTACACAAACTGTTTCATCGACATCCATCTTTTTTTTCCAATGTGTTGGGCATGTTACGTCGCTCCTTTTCGGATGTTCATCCAGCAATCATGCTATATAAAATTTTATCACAGTTTCCTCTCCCTAAGCCAGTTCGGAAGTGGGAGTCGAACCATAAAAAATCGGCCAAACGACGCATCATCCGCTTTACACCAGCGCCCATCTGATGCGTAACGTTTATACGTTAGAGGAGGACTTGCCTATTCCATGTCCAATCTGGCATACTTCGAAGTGCCCGTGGATAATATCGAACGGGCGAAGAACTTCTACAGTTCGCTCCTCAACTGGAAAATCGAGCCAACCAAGACACCCGGGATGACCATGGAATACTACGATATTACCACCGGTGAAGCGAAGGAAGGTACACTCAACATGGGAGGGATGTATCGCCGACAGGACCCCAACGCTAACCTGCTTACCTATGCGATGGTCGACGATATAGACGAGGCCATTAAAAAGGTAACAAGGCTGGGTGGAAAGATCCTGATCCCGAAGATGACCATTCCGAACGTCGGCAACATCGTGACGATCACCGACAGCGAGGGAAATCCCCTTGGGCTCTGGCAGCCAGGAATGATGTGATCGCCGTCTCTCATCTATTTTACCCATCGCCCACATCAGAGAAACGACAGCTTCCAGACCGGATATTGTGGGATGGATATCGATGAGTCTGGATGCAGAACAGAGGCCATCAAGGCATTTAAACTCTGAATTTGCGTGAATTTCAAGAGGTGATTCACAAGACTTCTGCGAATCCGTTATTTTAGGAATCAGTTCCATTTTATCAGGTGAGGACCCGGATTACCTTTATATGGCAGAGGGGGACTTGAGATTCTTCGATGCATCGGAGTGCATCAGGTGAATGACATGATGGAAGGATCTATGGGTATGCATGGGATGACTGGAGAGCATGGGATGAAACCTGCCCTCATCATGATGATGTGGGAGAAGATGGATCAGCAGACCAAAAAGATGATCGTCACGCGCATGCTCGACGAAAAGATAATGATGAAGGAAGCCTTTATCAAGCAGCTCCAGTACAAGGTTGAGACCTATAAGATGGTCAGGCAGATGATGGAAAAAATGATGTGAATCCACCTCTTTTTTGTAGTTTTAAACGTCATCCTGCCATATTCCGGGTAAGAAATCGATATTCTGGTCCTAGATCTTCGTCATGGGATGGTGCAGCCGGATCGAGGGGTCAAAAGAGGACTCCCCTGGGGATCGAAAAGAGATAGATCAGCCTGATGATACCGGCCGGTCCCGACAGTTGATATCGGGATAAGGATCCTTCCTGTTCGGTGTGGAGATCGATTTACCCTTCCCCGCTTTATCGCCCTCAACCACGGAGGAGTGTTCTCTTGTTCATCTCGATATCTGCCACCGGAACTCTACGCGGTCGCTTGAAGTATCGCAGTTATCCGATGGTTCAAAATGAAATCGACCTACCAGAACCGACCTTCAAACACTTTAATATAGCCCACTTTCCCATAGGCTGCCAGCAGGAGATCTGCTGTGACGCGTAGGGAACTCGACCGGAATATGGAGAGAATTACCGGTTCAATGTCCCGATTTTCCCGGGAATGGGGGAACCAGAACCCACCGGTCCGCTTTGTTCCGGGGGGTATCTACCAGGGAGAAGGGCGCTCCCGAGGTCTTTCCCGGGGGTTGCTCGTTCTTGACAAGGGGGAAAATCTTACTCGGGAAGGATTGGGTATCGGCTGTCCGGTCGCCCTCGATTATGGAGAGACGGTTTTCTCCCGCACCCATTATGAATGGAAGGAACAGGAAGGCTGCTACGAGTGCACTTTCTCTCTCGACACCGGCCTTGGATGGGGGATCACCGGGCAGCGGTCGCGCGTCCTGAGCCAGCTCGTTAACGGGGCAGTTGATCTGTACATGAAACATCCCGCTCTGCAACCCCTTCTCCTTATCGGAAATATATTCCGCTCCTTTTTTCTCATCCGCCCGGTCTGGTACGAGATACCCGCGAAAACAGAAGTGGAATTTCGGTACCAGATTAAGGGCGATTCGGTGGAGATCACCTGCCGGATCCATGGTCATGGATGGGACCTACCCACGATATGTCTGCTCAATGAATTAGGGGGGGAAGCATTTTGTACCTCATGGTCTGAAGGGGAGGAGGTAGCCCCTCCGCGGGGATGGGAGTGCTATCCTCATCCCTTAGAACAATGGCTTTTCGACCCCTCCCGAGGGCTGCATTTTCGCATCGCTCTGGGGAGGGTGAGTGAGGGAATCGCAACCCACCTGTTCTGGGGTCGCGAACGGACCCGTGACCTCTGTTGGGCCGGATATGGAATCGAGCTGGTACCAGAGCGACTGATTACCACCGCAACATGCCGGTATACGGTTACGGTCTCCCGAGGGGGGATGGAATGACCGGGCCGGTTATGCTGGTGTACCCCTATTTCCGGCACCGTGACCCAGTGCAGAAACTGTTTCCGCCCCTAGGTTTGCTAGCTCTCGCCGGTCAGCTGAAAGCGGAGGGTGTTTCGGTGCAGACCTGTGACTGCACCTTTCTTTCTTTTCCTCAAGCAGTCGAACGGATCGCGACCACAAGGCCCACAATTATAGGGATGTATGTGATGGTCACTCTGACCAGAAATGCATATGATCTGGTGCAGGCACTCCGCGTGCGTCTGGTGGACACCCTATTTGTCGCAGGTGGGCCTCTTCCGACGGTATACCCGGACCGATTTATTCCTCTATTCGACGTAATATTCCGCGGTGAGAGCGACCTTACGTTCCCACGGTTCTGCCGCGATTACCTCCAGGGAGGCGATGACTTGGACCATCTGGATTTGACCAGGTACCCCGGTATCTATTACAGGGATCGGGACACCTTGATCAGCCAACCGATTGTTCATCATCCCGCTTCCATCCTGGATTCGCTTCCCCTGTCGGACCGGGGAGATATCGATCATAAGAGGTACCAGCAGTTCTGGATGGAACATGCGGGATGTAAGATGACGAGCATTTTTATTACCCGGGGGTGTCCCTTCACCTGTGATTTCTGCTCGAAGCCAGTCTGGGGATCTCTTTATCGGAAACCGCCCCTTGATCGGGTATTTCGGGAGATAGAGGAGATTGATCGTCTTGGGTACAACCGTCTCTGGATCGCCGACGATTCATTCACGCTGGACCTCTCCTACCTCCGTACGTTCTGCGAAGAAATGATCTCGCAGCAGCAGCCTCTCACCTGGATCTGCCTCTCACGAGTTGATCGGCTGGATTCCGACCTGATTGCACTTATGCGGGAGGCTGGTTGTGTGGGGGTCTTCTTGGGCCTTGAATCCGGCAGCGACGAGACCCTCCGCCTGATGGGAAAACGGACTACCGTTGCGGAAGGGGAAAAGGCGGTGCATCTGTTCCATGATGCCGGTATCTCCGTCTCCGGATTTTTTCTGGTGGGGTACCCGGGGGAGAGCGTCACATCCATCGAACAGACCTTCGCCCATGCCCTCTCCTTGCCGCTGCAGGAAATTTCCCTGAATATTCCGTATCCCCTGCCCGGTTCACTTCTCTTTGAGCGGGTCGCGGAGGTGGAATCTCGGGACTGGGAGGTTGCAGGTGAGATCTCTTTTCTGTATCGAACGGAGTTTGATGAGTCCTGGCTGCGGGAGCGCATCGCCTCGACCCTGGAACATTTCCGGCAGCAGAAAGAAGCCCAAGCTGTGGGGGGGATAGCCCCCAACCCCGGTCCAGAGGATTCTTGCAAACCGCAGATGAAGAGAAAATGACTCCGGTTGCGGAGGAAAGGAATAAGTATGGCTCATGGGAAAATTCGGGGGAAACCAGATAAAGTTCCTTCGTCGTAGTGGCCAAGAACACTGGTACCAAGGAAGCACTATTCAGGCCATATGGACAACCGGAGTAGTACAGATGCCGGAGAAGAAATCCCGAACTGGACGCCCACACCAGGTGAGGGGCGCATGAACAGAGGGAAAGCCAGAGTCTGGTTCGATAGACCGGCCCCGGACGAACTTGCTGCCCTGGGCTATCGAGCGGTAGACATGCACTTCCATACCAACTACTCCGATTCTCATACAACAGTACGGGCAGCAGTCGGCTTGGCGAGAAAGAAGCGGATCGGCGTAGCTATCACCGATCACAACCACATCGGCGGAGTGCTGGAAGCAGAGCGTATCGCCGGGGAGGAAACATGGATTGTACCTGGGATAGAGGTGAGCACCTCTGACGGACCCCACATCCTTCTTTTCTTCTATGCTTCTGATGAGCTGGAAGAATTTTATCGGCAGGTTCTTGAAGATAAGAAGGGACCCAGTCCGTTCATGGCTACCATGCTATCAACTATGGATCTCCTTGAGGCCACCGATAACTTTAATTGTATCCGGGCGGCGGCACACCCCTATGGGTACCTGGTTCTGAACCGGGGGGTGGCCAAGTGCGTGGAGAAGGAATACCTGGATAAGGAGGTGTTCTCCCGCATTGAGGTCATTGAGGTGATTTGCGGGGGTATGACGCGATTGAATAATGCAAAAGCGGTAAAACTCGCCTTAATGTACAATCGGGGCATGATAGGGGGGTCAGACGGTCATCTGCTCCGGGATCTGGGGGGCGTCCTCACATGCGCCACTTCAGAGAGCATAGAAGACTTACTCGACGATATAGTCCACGATCGCGGCTTTGTAGTTGGGATGGAAAGGAACATGGTTGACAACAGTGTCATGAGCATGATGGCTCTGACGAAACATCTTCGTTACACTGTACCTTCCCTGGCGACACATTACCGCCAGAATGCTCCCCGAGTTCGAAGGTTCGTTGAGGACCGGATTCATCCCGTACAGGAAATCGCAGGAAATAACGTCACAGATTCAGATTAGGGGAAATAGGAGTCGAGCAAACGGTTCCTTGAGGCGTACCATCAACCCGCGGCCGCGGTATCTCTCCGGAGTGAGTTCGGTACAGAGGGAGAGATCCTGGAGAAAGCTCGCTTTCATCTCCGCTGCAAGGCGTTGATCGTAGACAATCAGATTGGTCTCAAAATTCAATCGGAATGAACGGATATCAAAATTTGCACTTCCCACCGATGCCACCTTGCCATCGACCACGATCATTTTCGCATGAAGAAATCCTTGTTCATAGACGTATGTTCGCACACCCGTCTCCAGGAGATCGGCACAGAAGGAAAGCGTTGCCCAGTAGACGAAGGGATGGTCGGGTTTGTCCGGAATCATCAGGCGGACATCCACTCCCGAAGTGGCGGCGATAGCTAGGATCTCTTTTAGGCTCGGATCCGGTACGAAGTACGGTGTCTGGATATAACAGGACTCCCTGGCCAGAGAGATCATCTTCAGATAGGATTCCTTAATTCGTTCTCGGGGAGTGTCCGGGCCGGAGGAGACCTCCTGTGCGATGGTATCGCCGGTCAGGTTGGGTTCGGGGAAATAGGCGACGTCGAAAGGTACCTGGTTTGAGGTGGAGTAATCCCAGTCCTGGATAAAGCGGACCTGAAGTTCATACACCTCGGGGCCGACAATGCGCAGGGCGGTGTCCCGCCAGAAGCCCAGGGGGCCTTTCCCGATATACTGCTCCCCGATGTTATATCCGCCGCAGTATCCGATTTTTCCATCGATTACCACAATCTTACGATGGTTGCGGTAGTTGTAGTGGTAAATGCCCGGATAGAAGAACACCAGATGGACACCGCTTTCCCGAAGCAGCGGAATCAGAGAACCCATTCCCCTCGATCCCCACGCATCCAGGAGAACCCGCACCTGCAACCCTTCTTTTGCTTTACCGGCAAGAACCTGCAGTATCTCCTGACCGAGTGGATCGTTTATCACCTGATAGAATTCGAAATGAATGTGATTATGGGCGTTCTGTAGATCCTTTTTCAGGGAGCTGAAAAGATCCTGACCGTCAGTAAATATGTGGACCATATTTCCGGGTGTTGCCACCGAATCGGGGTTTTCTTTTGCAACCATATTCGCAAGTCCCTGGAACTGGTTAAGAGATTCTGCTTCGGGACAGTTCTGCTTTCCAGTCGGACATAATCTCCTCAGGTGGAGTGCCCGCAGTTTCGCATCGATTCTCCCTTTCAGGGCAAATTTCTTGGTCTGTCGCCGATTGTTCTGGTGGAGAAATATGTACAGTGGGGCACCCAATCCCGGGAGAAGCAGAAGAACCATGATCCAGATAAGAGCGCGGGTAGGATCCCCCCTTTCCAGGAACAGGATAGCAAATACAAAGAAGAAATTCAGGATCAGAACCGCGGTAGATAGCAGCGGAAGCAGCGAGAGCAGATCCATGAATCATCTCTTTAGGGTCTTTGTCGCGAGACTATTTTAACTTCATGGGACGGTAAAAAAAAACATGCTTGTTTTTTCGACATTCTTAAGCGCCAGGTGTGCTGATGGCCTGAATAGTATAGTTCTCACCGCATTCCGTGTCGAGGATTACACGGAAATTTCTTGACTCCCGAGGGCCTATTGAACCGAGATAGACCGGAGCTGTATCCCGGATCGTTCCGTCCAGGTAGACGAGAGTCAGATATATTACCTCATTATCTGCCCCTTCGGATCCGGTGTTATAGGCGTACCCGGTCACCACCGCATAACAGCCCATAGAAAAGGACCATTCATCATCCGTGCCTGCTATCACCGCCGTAACAGGGGAGTTGGAAGAGGTCTGTGCAGGAGGTGGGGCCGAATAAGACGGAGTGGAGCATCCAGCGAGAAATACGGTGGATAGAACCAGAATGAGAAGAACAATTAATCCCGGTCTCATATCAATCCGTGGTACGGGGGAGTTAATAGAGATATTCCGTTGATCCAGCGAATCATCTGACAAACTTCGAAAGTCCCCGGTCTATGAAGTCTCCTCTCCGGCCGGTGCCTGGTACGCCGTGTCATCCGCAGACCCTCGTCCCATCAGGACAGAGGAATTAATGAGAGCATGAGAATCACCGCAGTCATCCCCACGCTGAAGAAGGAGACAATTCTAAAACGCTTGTACGGAAACAACAAAAAGGCAGCTGCACCGATAAACAGGTATGGGATGAGCGTGGTGATTACGGAAATGGCTGCAAGTTCCCCGAAATGGTTGCTTACGAGGAGGAGGCCAGCGCTGAAGACCGAACAGATGATTAGAGCGATTTGGGGTGCTCCCCGGTGGTTCAGGCTTCTGAGAGGCGACACTGCATGTTCCTCGGCAAGATTCTGCAACACCCGCGATCCACCTACCAGGTATGCGTTGAGCGCGGAAATCATAGCGATTACGCCGATCATCGCAACGAAGGTTCCACCCATGGGCAGTAACAACTCCGCCGCGGTGGCAAGAGGAGCCGGAGACTGTGCAAGCACCGTGCTACCCAGTGCGCCGAGCAGGGAGAGATTGAGGGAGAGGTAGAGACCTATGACGATGGCCATGACAATAACCAGTGATCTGCCGATCATGCGTTTATCTGCAATCTCATCCGCGGGGATCGCGCTGATCTCAAAACCCGTAAACGGCCAGTAGATCAACAAGATTCCCTGAATGAATGTCCGAGGCCCTAGCGATGGGAAAGGAAGGAGGTTTGATGGGGAAATTCGGGGGATGAGGAGGATTGTGATGATAAATAAAGGAATGATCTTCAATACAGTCAGGATATTTTCAGTTATCCCAGAAAGATAAATTCCGCGTATATTCAGCATGCAGAAACAGGTGATCAGCAGCACCTCTACGATGAGAAGATGGGAAAGACCCAGATAGAACAGGTATTGACCCAGTCCGGCGGCAATAGTAGAGATGCCGAATATAGTGGATATAAGATAGACGATTACAAGGATGGTAGCGGCCTTTTTGCCAAACAGGGGTCGAAAAATGGAGTAAAAAGCCCCTGTACCAGGAAACCGGGAGGTTGTCCACCTCAGGCAGAGGAGGGTGCAGGTTGCAGAGAATGCGACCAGGACCCAGATCCAGATGGAGGATGAGCCCGCGACCGCAGCGGCGAGGCCAGGAACCACGAAGATTCCGGATCCCACGGTGCCGCCTATCCCCAGGGCTACCAGTTCGAAAAGGCCGAGCGACCGGCGATATACTCCCGAAACTGTCCCCGTGGCCGCCATGTGGCACATCCGAAAAAACGTATGATCCTTCTTCAGCTGGTAAGGAGTTGTCACAATATGAAGATGATGACGGAGCGATCAGAGAAACGGTGGATCGGATGATCGATCGGGGTATCGACCAAAATTTGAAGTATCACCCGGTTCTATCTATTCGGAGTACCGCGGATCATTCTCGGGAACAAATCCCAAACCTTTTTCGATGATCAGCGACGAGGCACTCACAAGGTGTGTGCATGTCGCTGGGCGTTACGGTGTTTGATGGGGCTTCCTGTATCGGCGGAAACAAAATATACCTGGATAATGAAAAAGGGGGCATTTTCCTCGATTTCGGGAAAAATTTTGGGAAGTATTCGCAGTATTACGAGGAATTTCTGAACACCCGGCCCACCAGGGGACTCCACGACCTTCTACACCTCGGTCTGATTCCACGCCTGAACATCTATCGTCAGGACCTTCTTACGGCCGATTGCGGGCTCGATATACCTCCTCTTCCTGTATCCGGGGTGTTGCTTTCCCACGCACATCTGGATCATTGCGGGAACATCGGCCTCCTGGACGCCTCTATCCCGGTCGTTGCCTCCCCCACGAGCTTCGCCATACTGAAAGGGTATCAGGATACGGGAAGGTCCGGAACGGAGAGCGACGTATTATATTTCTCCGAACGGCAACCCAGTGCCGACGATCCGCTCTTCCTGGAGAGCTGTACAGGCCCCTATTCTAGGCGGGCGCTCTTCAGCACCGAGAAACCATCCGATTCATTGCAGGAATTTCTGTCGAAAAAACCAGGACAGGATGGGAAAAATGCAAAAAAATTAGGTCCAGGTCATTGCGGTTCTCTCGAGGAACAGCAGCTCCCGTTTTCGGTGACCGCTCACGAGGTGGATCACTCTCTCTATGGGGCCTGCGGGTTTGTCATCCGGGGGGATGGTGCGATCGCCTACAGCGGGGATTTCCGACTTCACGGAAAGAATGGAGTCAAGAGTCGGGAATTCGCGGAGCAGGCGAGGGTGGCCGAGATCCTGATCATAGAAGGCACGAGAGTGCAGGGAGATGCATGTGGAAGCACGGTTAGCGAGGAATCGGTGCAGGAGACCTGCCGGGAGGCAGTGGAAACGACCAGGGGGATTATGATCGCCGATTTCTCTGCCCGGAACTTCGAACGGCTTGAAGCATTCAAGGAGATCGCCCGCAGGTCCGGACGAGAGCTGGTGGTGACAGCAAGGGACCTGTATATGCTGTATGCGCTTTCACGGGTGGATGGAGTGGAACGGTGGAGAGGACTCCGGGTGTATGACGAGATCATCGATCACCGGAAACGGAAATGGGAGGAGGAGAGGGTAAAGCCGGTGGCCAAAGACCGCTACGTGACCCACACCGATATCCACCGAGATCCCGACCGATACATCATAGCGTTTTCTTTCTTTGATATGAATCATCTGCTGGACATTAAACCGGAAGGCGGGAAGTATCTTTATTCATCCTGTGAACCCTTCAACGAAGAAATGGAGATCGATTTCCGACGACTCTATTCCTGGTTGCTGTTCTTCGGGATCACACCCTGTGGATTCACCATGTACACGAACGACAGAGGTATTTCCGAACCGGTGATGGATCCGGGATATCACGCCTCTGGCCACGCGTCCGGCCAGGACGTGGCGTGGATGATCGATCACATCGATCCTTCGGTGATCATCCCCGTCCATACCGAATCGAGGGATTGGTTTACGGAACGGTGGGATCAGGTGGTTCTGGTAGACGAGGGTAAGAGATATGAGTTCTGAGCAAGCGTATATCACCTTCCTGGGACGTTCCTCCTGGGCTCTGCTAAATTGTTATTACGCGGTACTCCGTGAGACCGCCTTCCGTCCTACTGAAATCGTGATCTGTTCCGAAGAACCCTTCGCTGAAAAGATATCGGCGATAAAGGAAGGGCTCACCATTATCTCGGATGCCTATGGGATCTCACCGCAGATAACGGAAATTCTTTTGAAAGATGCGGATTTCGGGGAAGCCTGCACCTGGATACCACAGGCGATTAAAGAAAGGAAAAGCAGAGGTGTGGTGGTGGCGCTGGACATCACCTCAGGACGAAAAGCGCTCATTGCGGGCGCCCTGATCGCAGTCCCGCGTGATCTCCTTGATTATGTCTTCTACCTCGCCATCACCACCACCGAAGGAATGGAGAAGCCATATCTGATGATCCCGCTCCAGCTGCAGAAACTCAAAGATTTCAGAGCCGCCATAGAATCCTGTACAGGAGCGGGATATGAGAGCTGAATTGTCTTGCCGGAGGGCAGAACTCCAGATACTCCTAAATGAGCTGGGATCTTCGTTTTCGATCTCGTATCCCCTCTTTGGATTTCCTCTGATGGCCATCCGCACAGGGGAGGAAGGATACCAGTTTACTATCGAAGCGACCCCGGATCAGATAAGGGAGGCAAAGGAGCCATTTGACGACTTGATGAATGAGGTTCCAGATTATGATGATCTATTCTCTTGTCTGATAAACGCGGGGATCGTTCGCTACGTGAACCAGGCAGAATTTGAACAGGCATCACATGCCCATAAAGGATTAAAAAAAGATGTGTATTACGGGCTGGATACTAACCTCTTTTATCACGGGTTTCCCTCCCGTTCAGGTATCGATCCAGCTCATTTTGCGGTCCTGGACATCACAAAAGCAGAGATCGAAAGTCTGCTCAATAACAAATACAGCGCACCGCAAATCGCTACTTTTAAACAGAAGGCACGATTCCAGAAGCAGATGCTTGACGAACTGATAAACCAGAGGACCCGGCGTGCCCGTCTCGCCACGTACCTGGCTCTCCGTGAATTTCAGACTGTGCGAGACCGGGCGCTTCGGATCGAGGCGGGAGAGTCGATTTCGGCCGATAAGGAAAGAAATGATCTGATCATCGTCCAGGCATTTCGCCGTTTTGAGTCGGAGAAATTCTCTCTTCCTGTTCTCCTTACCGCGGATAAAAATGTTGCCACCCTCTGCGAAGCGGAAGGAGTCGAGTACTTCCTTTTCCAGGTGCCCTATACATTCGCCGAAAAACGCTGCACCGCGAATCAGATGGTGCAGTTGCTATACAACCTTGCAACGGTCTTTGGATTTATTCAGTGCGGAGGGTTATCTATCTATGGAGAATTCCGCGGAAAAGGACCGGACCTGGAGGAGCTGAAAATCGTTCTCCAGAACAGTCGGATGGAAATAGACCTCCGGAAGGATCTTGCAGTATGCCGGAAATTACTATCATTACCAATCGAAAAATAAAGGCTGTAATTTTTGATATGGATAATACCCTGTTCGATTTCGTGGCGGCAAAACGCCATGCCTGCTGCCAGGTGGCAGAATTCCTCGGAAGGAAGGATGGAGAGGAGCTTTTTGAATATTTTCTGCATAAAGAACATGGATTCGAGAACCCTGAGAATATACGGGACTATCTTATTGATCGCACTTGTTTCAGTGAAGAAGTCTTTGCAGAATGTGTCCGTATCTATAAGAGAGAAAAACTCTCGGTTCTCGTTTCATACCCCCGCATGCACGAGATCCTGAATGAGCTACGCAGGAAATCCATGAAACTGGCGGTCTTGACCGATGCACACCGGGACAATGCACTCCTTCGTCTGGAGCACCTTGGTCTCCGGCAGTATTTTGACCATGTAATCACGGCTGATATGACGGGGACCAGGAAACCGGCCCAGGAACCCTTCCTCCTTGCCCTGCGGCTGCTGGATGTGATGCCGGAGGAGACCCTGCTTATCGGGGACAGTATCCGCAGAGATATTGCGCCCGGAAAAACCTTGGGCATGATCACCGCGTATGCAAGGTACGGCGATCGCAACCTACGGACCCCATCTTTGTGTACTCCCGATATCATTTTCGATTCGATACAAGATATGGTCGATCTCCTGCCTTTCCTTGATGGCGAGTAGATCCTCCTATGTCAGGGTCAGAAGCGCCAGAGATCTCTCAAGCATAGGAGATTTGGGAAAAATACCTCGTAGAAATCGATGGAAAGGCCATCCCTCCTTTTCTATCTGTTTTCGCAGCCATCATTTGTTACAAAGTCTGCAGGAAACTGATCACTTCCTGGATATCCGGAACCGAATGAATAGGGTACACCTTCGTAAAAACCACCTTCTGGTGTTCATCGATCAGGATATTTGATCGTTCAGAAAATCCATTCGCGTCCCGGAACACGCCGAACTGCTGGGCTACCTTCCCGTGCGGCCAGAAATCGGACAACAGCCGGGTGTGGACGATCTCGAGACTATCTGCCCAAGCCTTTTTACAGGGAACCGAATCCACGCTGAGGCCCACTGCAAGTGTGTTGTGAGACTCCAATTCCGGCCGTGTATCCTCCAGCGATTGCATCTGTCCGGCGCAGGGTCCGGTCCAGGCGAGAGGATGGAAGGAGAGAAGAATTCGTTTCCCTGCGTGTTCAAGAAGGTCGAATGTTCGATCATTCTGGTCTTTGAGGGAAAAATTGAGAGCGGAATCACCGATCTGTATCATGTGAGAGGAAGGCATGAACTACCACCTTCCTCTGATCATATATGAGCTTATGCCCGATTTCGATCCATCAGCATCTTATCACAAGATTCCAGGGTGAGATACGCAGATTTCCGCATGGTCTTCCCCAGTGCAGTCTGACGGAAATAATGACAGAAGGAGAATATTCGATGATAAATCTGATGGATCGAGACGAGGGATGCATAAAGTGAAAGGAATTTTTTTCGATGTGGACTAAACACTCCTTTGGCCTCGCCTCCCAGTGCCACTAACTGGCGGATTGCACCGAAAATAAAAATGAATCATCTCTATTCGAGGACAGTCATACTGAGGATAGTGACATTCTGCAAGGGTCGATCATATGTATCAGTGGTGATCCTGCCGATGCGGTCTACCACATCCATTCCCTCTATCACTTCTCCAAAAACTGGATGTTTTGAATCCAGATAACGATTGTCTACCAGGTTAATGAAGAACTGACTACCGCCGGTGTTTGGTCCCGCATTGGCCATCGCGATAGTACCCCGCACATTGCTGTGTGTTCGAACAAATTCGTCCGGAATAGTATACCCGGGGCCTCCCCTTCCTGTCCCAGTCGGATCACCTCCCTGGATCATGAATCCATCGATCACCCGATGGAAGAGGGTCCCATCGTAAAATCCCTGCCGGGCGAGTCTCTCGAAATTGCCCGCGGTGACCGGCATATCCGCATAGAGGAGGAGGGTGATGTTACCCATGCTGGTTTCTACACGAATCTTACTCTCGGTAACCGCTGTGGTGGAGGGTACCGCCGAGGTATCTACTGTTTTTGTCGGAGTCGGGGTTATCCGGGGTGCGTCCGTGGTATCCGGAACAACATATACGCTGATGTTCTGTTGTTGATTTTGTACACAGCCCAGCGAAAAATTCGCAAAAATCACGAGTAGAAAGAACACAACCAGATGAAGCGATTTCATTCATCGAAATATTGTCTTCCAATAATAATATAGTCGATTTCAGATTGGACCGCCACCCATCGCAAGATGCTCTTGTCAGGGAATTGGTGTCGCGTTACCGCCATACTTTTGGTTGAGGGTATCCACTTTCAGGAATTTCTCAAATTGGACAGGAGATGCCATTTCGTCAACAATAATCCAAATTGCCAACCTTAACCGAAATCTGATGAAGTTTTCCCTTTCATGCGGATTAATCTTAATATGGGAGGAGGTCTTTTCCAGTTCATCTGGAGGGAAATTAGTGGCCAGAGAAGAAACATTACCAATCGATATCCGGAATGTCGGTCTGCTGTGCGATTCTCTTTATGCAAGGTTAGAAAAGGAGATCATCCGACTGAAATTGATAGCCCGTAACCGGCAGGGAGATGAGAAAAAATTTGTGACCGATCTGATTCGTTGTCTCGAGCAGGAGGAGGGTGATTACTTCCGGACCCGGTCTGTTGCAACCTAAATGCTAATCAAGGGAGGAATGGTAGCGGTTCAGCTGCCAGCCTTTCCCATAGTTTTCATCATCGATTCGCGTTTTTTAAATCATTCCGGTTCCTACACTAGATGGTATGAGTTTCATCGCCCGGGGGATGGGATTATCATGCACAACTCCCCCCTAATATCTCTTCTGGGCGTCAATCTGGCTACTATCGTCATCGCTCTGATCCAGAGTTGGGATCTGGGGATGGTGATCATCATCTACTGGTTCCAGAGTGTGATCATCGGAATTTTTACCGTCGCCCGCATTCTCACACTCCCTGTCATTCCCTCCTTTCTGAATCATATTATCAGTGGTACCTCCATGGATGTGACAGCCCTCTTTAGGTGGGGAAAACTTCTTACCGCCGGCTTCTTCGCCGTGCACTATGGACTATTCCACTTCGCGTATCTCTTTTCTGGGGGGTTTCGGTTTGATCACCCTGAACATGATGGGAAACAGCGAAATATGGTTTGCCTGTGGATTATTCTTTTTCAACCATCTGTATTCATTTCTCTATTACCGCGACAGAACGGTGAACAGCCCCGAACAGATTCAAGGAATTGTTCATCACCCTTACACACGGATTATTCCCATGCACCTGACAATAATTTTTGGGGGCTTCCTGACCCTCGCGTTCTCTTCCATGGGCAAAGACCCTGGACCAATCATCCTGCTACTTTTCCTGGGCCTGAAAACCTATGTCGATCTACGGATGCACACCGCGAAACACACCCATGGTAAGGTGAATTATTTCTGAACAGCATGGGGTCGTGTGGCTGGCATGGCGGCCCGGGATATCGTACGACGCTTCCGCATCAAGGAAAAAGGTCTCGGTGGATTGGTTAAAGCCCTGCGTTATTTCCCTTGGGCGATGATCGTTGACTACCGGATCGAGGAACGGACGGGAGAGGTGATACTCTCCACCCCCTCCTGCCCAACCCAGGAAGCCCGACTGCGCCGCGGTCTGGGAGAATACATCTGCCGGGAGATGCACCGTGCAGAATTCACGGGTTTTGCCCGGGAGATCGATGAACGGATTCGGGTGGAGTGCTTGTTTGCCCCCCCGGACCCTCATCCTGCGGACGTGTTCTGCAGATGGAGATTTTACCTAGAACCGGCCGATCCCTCTTCTTCTGATCAAGGTGAACGATCGATATGAGGTACGACCTAAAAACGCTGGGTTCCAAGGGAATGTAAAGAATTCCCACACAATAGAGAATTCCCTGGCTATACCGGCCCCTCTGACATTCTTTGAAGTGAGTGGATCTCCAAACCTACTCTTATTCACGATTCCAGCTTTCGGATCTCTTCGCAAAGCCGAACAATAGTCATACCGCAGTGAAGATCCCCGACGCTACATCTCCATTTTCGCGTCTCTCTGCTGGATGACAATGTTCATTCTGAATAATGCCATGCAGCATCCCCGTCTCTTTTACTGCCAGATCCGTTCCAGGAAACGATTTCCCGAACAGTACTGGCGAAGCGCAGATCCGGATCGAGGGAAAACTATCTCTTATCCATGCACATCTAAGATGTACTTGGATGGGTGCCGAAGAATTTCCCGTGCTTCCTGACGCCCTGGAATATGAGGAGCTAGAAGGGAGATGTCGGAGGATCCGGTCAGCAAGGACGCGGGGAGAACTGGGAAGGCTCGTTGCGGAAGAAGTCCTGTCCTTCTCGATGTTTGACCTCCAGGTCATCAGTGGCACCGTGCGTAACGAGATAAAAAAGTTACCCTCCCCCTATCGGGAGTCGGTAAGCCCGTATTTCATAGACCAGATCTTTGGGATGCATCATCAGCTTCTTGCGCAGTTCCACAATGGAGAATTTGAGAATCTCCGCGGTGCTCCGATCAGCGACAGAAAGATCTTCGATCGTTTCTGCGATATGGTCCCCCGTGGATGTTTTTCCTGGAATAGGAATTCCGATAGTCATCTTACTCTGTTCCGTCCCCAGCACCGTTTTTTCTATTATCTCATCGCCTGCTATGCAATGTTTGTCCGGGAATGCCCAGGTCATCCCGTGGGTATGCCGTTTCCCGGACCATACCGTGTTGAAAAGAGAGAAGGAACCTATCTCTGCCCGATTCGGGATAAAGAAAAAGAGGTTTTTTATTCGATCTGTAATTTCTGTCCGGCCCTGCAGAAGGAGATGCCGGACTTCTCAACAGAGTAGTGGAGGTACTACCTGCCGGTATTATTATGCGACGCAGGAACCTCACACGCCAGATCCTCTCCCTTCGGTTTTCAGAATCTCGACACTCCCTGGAGATAGCCTCGCTTTCCCTGTGAATCAGGGATCGCCGTTTCTTGACATAGAGAAGACGAACCTTCACGTATCTTTCCTGTTCTTTCCGCTCGAACTCGATCCAGGATCTGATTTCAAGCAGTTTCGGATAATCCGTTTATCAAGTGCATTCACCCTGCGACTTAACCGCTCTATCTCATGAGAAGCAGGATCATGGTCGCCCGGTCCTCTGCAGTACGGACGATTGCCTCGGCAACCTCCTCATATCTTTCTGCCGCCTCATCGATGACCTGCTCGGACAGGGATAGAAGATCGGTATAGTAACCCTAGTACAGTCGATTCTCTATCCGGGCAAATTTTCCCTTTTCAGGTTTACGGTTGAACTCTTCCACGAGGATAGGGTACATACGCCAGCCGCTCAGTTCCTTTATCACCACCTCCGGTGTGCTTTCCCGGGAAAGCGACCGCAGGATGTCGGGGTCAGTTCAGGGCGGCTTCCACCAGATCGATTCCCTGAAAGGTTCGGGACAGTACATGAATCTTGTTATCGTACCCGTGTTTCTCCCAATAAACCGGGCGATCCGTACGATGTTCAACCGTAACATGGGTGGATACGTTGAGCGAGGGAGCAATTTTGCCTTCCGGGCACGTAGATGGGGTATTGACATAGAGATAAGGGCCGACACCGGCTACAGCTCAGCCACACCACAGGGATACTCGATTCTTTCCTCTCCTGAGGGAAATTAACATTTTTTGGGGCGAGGATCGTGCTATTTGGTCCACGCTTGGACCTATATCGCCTATCCTCACTTCATACTCTCACTTCATACTTAACCTTACATATGGCAATTGCCCATCAGAAATATCCTGTCCCGCTACGTACGGCCGGTACAAAAGAGAAAAAGATGAAAATCGTTACCAGAGATTTAGTAGCTCCTTCAGAGTTGCTTCACCCATGTCCTCGGACCTTTTCAATTCCTGTTCTGGCAGCCTGTCTTTCAAGAGGCCAGTGTATTTTTTCTTGACCGGGATCTCCTGCATATCACTTGTTTTTACATTCTTATCGGGCGAAGAGTTAAGTTCCGCTATTTTCTGGTCAAAACGTACGATATTTTTCAGTAATGGACTCTCTCTAGCCTGTGCCGCGGTCATCGCTCCGGTGAAAGTAATGAAATTGTAGAGTTCTTTTTTTACGAAATACCATTCATCGGTAAGAGAATTCTGCATATCTTCACTCTTTGTGCACTCCTCCTTGAGGCAATTCCGGTAGTAGGAGACTTCCCTCTC